>JAABRJ010000436.1 GCA_011390985.1 Desulfobacteraceae bacterium | reverse complement strand
CAGGGGAATCCCGGAGGTGTTGGAGGAGACAATCGCAGCGGGCTTGCGAACCGGATCGATGCGTTTCAGGAGGGCCTGCTTGATTTTCAGGTTTTCCACCACGACCTCGACGATCCAGTCGCACTCAGCGAGTTTGTCGAAATCATCCTCGAGGTTGCCGATGGTGATCAGCTCAGCGTCCCGGGGCTGCATCAGGAGCGCCGGCCGGGCCCGCAAAATGCCCTCCAGGCCGGCCTTGACGATCCGGTTGCGGGCCGCAGGGTCGTTTTTTTCGCCATCCTTGAGATCAAAGGGCACAATGTCCAGCAGCAGGGTTTTCACCCCGGCGCTGGCCAGCAATGCGGCGATCCCGCCGCCCATGACACCGGAGCCGATAACTGCTGCCTTCCTTATTTTTCTGATCATAATTCCCTCCTGAATTAAGAATTTGGCGCCAGTGAGCCACCCTATGAATGAATGCTCATTCATTTAACAGGGCCCGGCCGGCACTGTCAAGCAAAAAATCCGACGCCCCGGATTCGGCTCCCAAGCGGCTTAGGATCAAGTGAATTGTTGATTCCGGGTGCTGTTCAGGGCGGGCTTGGCGCACAACCGGGCCAAATAGTGCGGCGCAATATTCATGAATTATCATTCATTATGGACGCGCCGACCCGGCTGTGCGCTCCCCGCACCCGCGGCCCGAAACCGCTGTTTTTGCTTGATCCGACGCCCCGCTCTATTCTATAAGGCAGGGGACAGCCCCCCGGGGCCGGCTCAAAGCTGCATCCCATGGCGCCCCGCAAGGAAAACCCGATGACCGGCATCAATGACGTTGTTTTGGTTTACTTTGAAGAAAAGCCGCTGAGCTTTGCGCGCATCGAGGACATCGCGGCCGACCACAAACCCGGCTGGTATCAAGTCACGCTGCTGATGTTGCAGGTACCGCTGCAGGTGGTCACCTGGATTCTGCGGGACGTCTATGTCAACGGGGAGGAGTTCACCATGAACGGCAAACGTATGCGCCTGGAACGGGTCGAGGCGCCGCAGCCGGCCCGCGCACCCGCGGCGCAGCCCGCTCCCGGAGACGGCCCGCCGCCGGCGGGCGCCGCCAGGGTCATTCCACTGGCCCGCAAGAAGAAAACCGACCGCTGATGCCGCTCGTCGCAGAGGGTCGGCGCCCCGGGCGCGCGGCCCTGCCCACCGTCATTTCCGCCTCGCGGCGGACCGATATCCCCGCCTTTTACATGCCGTGGTTCATGGCGGGCGTCGCCAGGGGGTACTTCACGGTTGAAAACCCCTTCAACCACCGCCAGCGCCGGGTCACGGCCGGTCCGCAAGAGGTCCACACGATCGTTTTCTGGTCCAAGAACTTCGGGCCTTTTCTGGCCGGCGGCTACGGCCAAAAACTGCGCCGACAGGGCTACGGCCTGTATTTCAACTTCACCCTCAACTCAACCGAACGCCTCCTGGAACCGCGGCTGCCGCCGCTGGCGGACCGGCTGGGGCAGCTGCAGGCCCTGGCGCAGGCCTTCGGGCCGGCGGCCGTCGCCTGGCGCTTCGACCCAATCTGTTTCTACCGGGACAAGGGCAACGTGCTTCACGACAACCTGGCGGATTTTGAGCGCATCGCCGCGCGCGCCGGCGCACTGGGGATCACGCGCTGTATCACCAGCTTCCGCGACGACTACGCCAAAATCAAGCGGCGCACGGCGCACCTGCCGGGGATGGCCTTTTTAGACCCCCCGATCGCCCGCAAGGCCGAACTTCTGCTTTCGCTGGAAAAATCGTTGACCCCCCGCGGCATCCGGCTTGAAACCTGCTGTGAAGCGCAGGTCATGGCCGCACTGCCGCCGGCTGCGCGGATTGCGCCGGCCAACTGTATCCCGGGCGCTCTGCTGATGGGTCTTTACGGCGGACGGGTCTCCGGGCGCAGGGACGGCGGTCAGCGGGTCAAAAAGGGCTGCGGCTGCAGCCTGTCGGCCGATATCGGCGACTATCGGCGGCAGCCCTGCTTTCACAACTGCCTCTACTGCTACGCCCAGCCGACCGCCGCCGCAGCGCCCGCAGCGGCGGCCGGCCAGGGGCTTGGCAGCCCCCGGCAATCGTGCTAAATCCGGGCCGCAGGCATTTTTGAAAGCCACCCGCGCCCCGGAAACCGGCAGAAAACGAAACTACACCCGGCCATGCAAATTGGATCGCTGACCCTCGAAAACCCGACCGTTCTCGCACCC
>JAABRJ010000435.1 GCA_011390985.1 Desulfobacteraceae bacterium | reverse complement strand
AGCCCTTCCAAGATAGCCGTGCGCTTCATCCCGCAGTCGCTGCAATGTTCCTAATGGATAGACGCAACCGCAGGGTCTTCGGAGTTCTTTTCTTCTCGATTTTTTCCGCCATCATGGGGGTCGGAATTGTGGTGCCCCTGCTGCCGGTTTACGCCCGCAGCCTGGGGGCCAGCGGGTTTTACATCGGGATGATATTCGGCGCCTTTTCCCTGTCACGAACTTTTCTGCTGCCTTTTTTCGGCCGGCTTTCGGACCGCAGGGGGCGCAAGCCGTTTATCGTCTGCGGCCTCCTCTGCTATGCCCTCATCTCGCTGGCCTTCATGTTCGCCAGCAGCGTTCAGACCCTGATCCTGGTGCGCTTCTTCCAGGGCGTCGCCTCCGCCATGATCATGCCGGTCAGCCAGGCCTACGTGGGGGATATCACGCCCGTCGGAAACGAAGGGCTGTCCATGGGGCTTTTCAACATGTCGGTTTTCTGGGGCCTGAGCGTCGGGCCGCTGGTCGGTGGCATGATCAGCGACCGCTTCAGCCTCAACGCCGCCTTCGGCTGTATGGGCGCCCTGGCGCTCGCCGGGTGCGTTGCCAGTCTGCTGTTGCTGCCGTCGGTGCGCAGCGAGCAGGCCGTCAGTCGGCCCCAGGCGGCCCTCTCCTGGAAATTCCTGCTGCACGACCGCGAGATTGCCGCTCTTTTCTGCCTGCGGTTTGCCTATACCGCCTGCATCGGCATCATCTGGGGGTTTCTGCCGGTTTTCGCCGACACCGAGTTTGGCCTGACCAGCTCGGCCATCGGAGTTCTGGTGATGCTCGGAGTCTTCATCAGCGGGCTGATCCACGTTCCGATGGGGTATCTGGCCGACCGGCTCAATCGACCGGCCATGATTCTGTGCGGCAGCCTGATGGTCAGCGCGGCGATTTTCGGCTTCAGCTGGACGCGGGGGTTCTGGAGCCTGTTCGCCGTCAACGTCCTCTTTGGGGTCGGCGGCGGCGTGTCCATGCCGGCGCTGATGGCGCTGGCGGTTATCAAGGGCAACCGCACCGCTGCGATGGGCGCGGTGATGGGGCTGCTCACCATGGCGCATAGCATGGGAATGCTGGCCGGGGCCCTGCTGGCCGGGGTGATGATGGATTTCTTTCACCTGCGCCACGCCTTTGCCCTTGGCTGCGGGGTGATGCTGTGCGGCAGTCTTTTTTTCGGAATCTTGCACCGTGGCGCCATTGCGGCCGGTTCAAGATCGTGAATGGTAAATAGTTCAATAAATTCCGAGTATTCCCGGGGAACATCGCTCTCATGTCTCATAAACCGTCATACGAGGAACTGGCGCACCAGTTGCGGCACTTCGAGCGCGCACAAGCGGAGCGGCTTCGGGTTGAAGCCGGGCTGGAGAACGAGCTCAGAAAGTTCCGGACTCTTTACGATCTGGCGACGGCCATGACCGCTGACCGCCGTCTGGAGCAAAACCTGCAGCTGGCCGTGGACCGCTGTCGTGAGCTGTTGTGCACCGATATCACCGGCATCATGCGCCTCGAGCGTGAGAGCGGTGATTTGGTCATGCAGACCTTTTCCGGAATCCGCAACGAGCGCTTCGGGCAGCTGCGGGTGCCGGCCGGAAAGGGCCTGGGGGGTTTGGTGACCCGCAGCGGGCGGGGCTTTATTGTCAAGAACTACTATCGCGACGACCAGTTTGATCCCGTCCTGGATGAGTTCATCGAAGCCGAAGGCCTGATCTCCGGGATGGCCGCCCCGATCCAGATGGGGCACAGGGTCCTGGGCGTCTTCTACGCCTTCAACCGCAGCATGAGCTATTTCGCCCAACCCGACCTCGACAGCCTGTCGCTGATCGGCAATCTCGTGGCGCTGGAAATTTCGCGCAAGCTAGCCCGCAGCCAGCTGCGCCGGGCCGGGGAGGAACTGGAAGGGCGGGTCGCGGAGCGCACCGCCACCCTGATGGCGGTAAATCAGCGCCTGGAAGCAGAAATCAGCGAGCGGCGGCGGGTTGAGACGGCCCTGCGGGAAAGCGAGGAACGCTACCGCCAGATATTCAAAACCTCGGCGGTGTCCATCTGGGAGGAGGATTTCACGGCGGTGCGCGCCGCCGTCGATGAGGTCCTGGGGCGCATCGGCCGGGAGGCTTTCGCGGACTACCTGGCCGCGCAGCCCGAATTTGTCCGCAACACGGCAAGCCTGATCCGCGTGCTGGACGTCAACGACGCCACCCTGGCCCTCTACCGCGCGGATGACAAGCACCAGCTCTTGGGCGGTCTGGAAAAGGTCCTGGCGCCGGGTTCTTTAAACACCCTGCGGGACCTGCTGCTGGCGATTGCCGAAGGGCGCACCAGCTTCGAGGGTGAAGCGGTCAACCGGACCCTGGCGGGTGAAGAGATCGAGGTTCTCATGCAGGTCAGCATCCCCCGGGAGAAGGCCAGGTTTTCCCATTTGATCGTCTGCATCATGGATATTACCGAACGCAAACGGGCGCTGGCGGCCCTCTGGGACAGCGAAGAGCGCTTCCGCACGGCGTTCGAGACCAGCCCCGACGCCATCGCGATCAACCGCGGTGTCGACGGACTTTACATCGATGTCAATGACGGGTTCACCGCGCTGACCGGCTACGGCCGCCAGGAGGTTTTGGGGCACACCGCCCGCGACATCCAGATCTGGGCCGATCCCGAGGACCGGCGGCGTCTGGTGGCGGGCTTGTCCCACCAGGGCCACGTAAAGAACCTCAAAGCCCGCTTCCGCTACAAGGACGGCAGCTTTCGGACCGGGCTGCTTTCGGCCAACCGCATCATGCTCGGCGGCGAGCCGCATATCCTGACGGTCGGTCGCGAAATCGAGGACCTTCTCAGCGCCGAGCAGGCGTTGGCCGAATCGGAAAGGAAATACCGGCTGCTGGTGGAAAACGCCAACGACGCCATTTTCGTGGTTCAGGACAACGTCATTCGCTACGCCAATCCTACCACCCAGCGGTTGAGCGGTTACAGCGCCGCGGAACTGGAAAAGTTGCCGCTGTCCACGGTTCTGCGCACCGAAGAAGCGGCGCCCGGCGATGCGTCCCTAAAGGACGTGGGTGAGGCCCAGACGGCCTTCACCGCCCAGATGAGCACCCGTTCGGGGGGCGCCCTCTGGCTGCATCTCAACACCGTGCCCATCACCTGGGAGGGGAAGCCTGCCAGCCTGCAGCTGGGCCGTGACATCACCCGCCAACGGCATCTCGAGGACCATATCCGCCAGGTTCAGAAGATGGAGGCAATGGCCACCCTGGCCGGTGGTATTGCCCACGATTTCAATAATCTGCTGATGGGAATCCAGGGGAATGTTTCACTGATTCTGCTCACCACCGACCCGAAGCAGAGCGCCTATCCGAAGCTCAAGAAAATCGAGACCTATATCGAGAACGCCGCCGAGCTGACCCGCCAGCTGCTGGGCATGACCCGGGGGGGCAAGTACGAGGTGCGGGCCGCCGATTTGAATGCCATCCTGGGCAAAACCGTCAGGCTCTTCGGCCGGACCTGCAAGGAGATCCAGATCGACGTTCGCTGTCAGGAAGCCATCTGGATCACCGAGGTGGATCAGGGGCAGATTCAGCAGGCGCTGCTGAACATTTTCGTCAACGCCGCCCAGGCGATGCCCCAGGGCGGGGACTTGCGGATCGACACCCAAAACGTGGAACTCGACGAAGAGTTTATCCGCCCCCACCATCTGCCCGCCGGCCGCTACGTGCGGGTCAGCATCAGCGACACCGGCACCGGGATGGACGAAGCCATCCGGCAGCGGATTTTCGACCCCTTTTTCACCACCAAGGAAATCGGCCGTGGGACCGGCCTGGGGCTTGCCTCGGCTTACGGCATCATCCGCAACCACGGGGGATTTATTCAGGTGCAAAGCATGATAGGGCAGGGCAGCACCTTCACCCTTTACCTGCCGGTACGCCAGTCCAGGGCAGGCGCTGCGCCACCCCCCCGGCCCGAGCCTGCTTTGGGCGGAGCGGAAACCGTTTTGCTGGTGGACGACGAGGCCATGATCACCGAGGTCGGGCGGGCCATGCTGGAAAAAATGGGGTACTCGGTGCTCACCGCTGCCAGCGGCGCCCAGGCCCTGGCCGTCTTCCGCCGCCAGCGGGAGCGCATTCGTCTGGTGATTCTGGACATGATCATGCCGGAGATGAGCGGCGGAGAAACCTTTGACCGGCTGCGCGCGATCACCCCCCGGGTCAAGGTCCTGCTGTCAAGCGGCTACAGCCTGGATGAGCGGGCCGCGGACATCCTGCAGCGGGGATGCAGTGGATTCATCCAGAAACCATTCGACATGCAACGCCTCGGGGCAAAGGTGCGCGAAGTCTTGGACACCGCCTGTGTCTGACGCCCGGATAGCCGCCGACGGACGGCCTTATGGCCTGCGCAGGGTGAGCCGCAGCACTTCGCCCCGGGTGCCGAAGCGCACCGGGATGCCGGACACTCCGACCCCGAAGCTGGTATAGCCGAGCATGCCGCGGTGGGTCCACGAGCCGGCGCTGAAGCGCCGCGGCGCGCGGCTGTGGGTGAAGACTGCGCCGATTGCGGGCAGTTGGATCTGGCCGCCGTGGGTGTGGCCGCAGAGATAGACGTCGGCCCCCTTTTCGTCGGCCTCCCGGTAGAGTTCCGGCGAATGGGCCAGAAAGACGATAAAATCCTCCCGGGGCACCCCGTCGAATGCCCGGTTCAGGTCGTGGGCCTGATAGTAATGCGGGTCGTCCACGCCCACCAGCCACAGGCGGGCGCCGTTGCGTTGGATGGCCAGGGATTCGTTCAACAGAAACTGGATCCCGATGGCATGCAGGGGCTCCAGCATTTCCAGGCAGTCGTGGTTGCCGATAACCGCATAGATGCCGTCGCGGGCTCGGATCGCCGGTATCAGCCGCTCCAGCTGGGAAACGGCGCGGGTATAGGGTCCGGAGAGTTCCGTCCGAAAATCCCCCCCCAGCAGACAGAGGTCCACCGGTTGGTCCGCGACCAGCTCGCAGGTTTTTTCCGTCAGCCCCTCCAGGCCGTCCAGGTGAAGATCCGAGAGGAAGAGGACGGTGTAGCCATCAAAGGCCGGCGGCAACGCCAGGGGGTGCAGGCTCAGGCTGCGGGGTGCGATTTCCAGGGCATTTTGGATGCCCTTGCGGTAGAGGCCCATCAGCTGGAAAACCGTTTTCAGCAGAAAGTGGTAGTAGAAGGCGTGCTCGAAGTTCAAAAAGGGGTGCAGCGGGTTGTTGGAGATCTGGCAGGCCCGCCATTCGCGGAAACGGGTGCGAATCCGCAGGGGGCGGTGGTAGTTTTCAAACGGTTGGGTCAAAAGGATGTGCTGCAGAAACCATGAGGCGCCGAAGGCCGTGACGCTGAAGAGCAGCACCAGCCCGAGCACCCCGGCGGCGCTCAGACCCCAAAAGGGGCCCAACACCGCAAAGGGCAGGCCGCCTTCGAAGATCTGGTCCAGCCCGGGGACAACGGCGCCGCTGGATTTGCTCAGGCGCCGTTTCAGGAAGCTGGAGAAAAGATCGCCGGCCATGCTCAGCAGGCCCGCCGCCAACCCCAGCCAGGCCGGAAAGCCCAGGTAAACCCCGGTGATCGTGCCCGCCGCCACGCCGCCCATCACACCCCGAATGGTTTTGTGGCTGCCCAGCAGCGGCCGTCCGTCCCGCCAGGGCCGCCCGCCGTCCAGGGGTCGGCCCCAGCGCTGGTCGAGGTAGTAGGTGAGCAGCGCGGGGGTCAGGTTGACCCCCCACAGCAAAATTAAAATTTTAAATGATACCAGCATTTTGAGCTTATTCCGGTGGCGCTCCAGGCGGCCGCCCGAAGCAGCCGGGTGGTGGGGGGCCGGCGGTTTGGATCTTCTTGGTTCAGTCTGCCCCGGGCGATGGCAGCTGGTTTGCCTGGTGCAGCCGCCTCAGCGCGGCGCACACCAGCTGGTCCGTCGGGAAGGCCATGGCCAGGGGCAGATCGTCCAGCGCAAAAAAAGCGGCGTCGTGCGCGTCGGACCCGGGGGCCAGCCGGCCGCCCGCGAAACGGCCCCAGAACCAGATGCCGACGGTGTGCTGGCGCGGGTCGTGGAAATTGGAGTGCACCGCGAACACCGGCCCGATCCCAACCGTGAGGCCGGTTTCCTCGCGGAACTCCCGGCGCGCGGCTTCGCGGACCTCTTCGTCCCACTCCACGTGCCCGCAGGGAATGCACCACTGGCCGGCGTGGGAGCCCTGCCGCTGGACCAGCAGCAAACGCCCCTGCTGCAGCAGCACCACCGCCACCCCGACGGTGGGGTTGCGGTAGTGGGTTCGGTTGCAGGCAGTGCAGAAAGGGCGCTCGCGCCCATGCTCGCGGCGCGCCTGCAGGCGGCCGCCGCAGCACGGGCAGAACCTGAAAGCCATGGCGCATCTCCTCTTGGGTTGCCGGTCCGGTCAGGCTGGAAGCGGCACTATAGAAAGCCCCGCAGACGCTGTCAACCCATGGGGTGCGGGCTGCGGGGTGCCAGCCGCCGCCGGTGGGCCGCACCACCCTTTGCCGCCCCAGACCAACCAGGCCGAGGGCAATCCCGTCGAAACCGAAAGGAGGGCTGTACGTGACCTATCCGATTGCAATGGTGCTGTCGATTCTGGCGGTCGCCGTGGTGTTCCTCGTGACCGAGTGGATTCCGATGGAGGTGACCGCCCTGCTGGTTTTAGGCGCCGTCGCGGTCAGTGGGTTGGTCGAACCGATCGACGCCCTTGCGGGGTTCAGCAACCCGGCGGTGGTGACGGTCTGGGCGGTCTTCATTCTGAGCGGCGGGCTGACCCGCACCGGGGTGGGCAACGTC
>JAABRJ010000434.1 GCA_011390985.1 Desulfobacteraceae bacterium | reverse complement strand
CGGCCGGGTGGTGCTGAGGCTTTCCGGCAGCAGTGAAGCTTGGCTTGTGGCGGTGATCATGGTCAGCGCCGGTGCAATGTCGGCCGTGATGAACAACGTGGCCGTGGCCGCCCTGATGCTGCCGGTGGTGATGGATATCGCCCGCCAGACCCAGCGGCCCCCCTCGCGGCTGCTCCTGCCACTGGCCTACGGGACGCTGCTGGGCGGGCTGACCACCCAGATCGGCACCCCGCCCAACATCCTGGTCAGCGAAGCCCTGCGCGACAACGGTTTACCCCCCTTTGGGCTGTTCGACTTCACCCCTGTCGGGGTGATCGTGATGATCGTCGGGACCCTTTTCATGGCGCTGATCGGCCGGCGGCTTCTGCCGACCCACCGGGCGCCCGAAGCGGGCGGTGGCATCGACCTGCGGGCGCAATACGGCCTGGGTGACCGCATGTTCCGGCTGCGCGTGCCGGCCGGGGCCGGCCTGGTGGGCAAGAGTCTCGCCGAAAGCCGGCTGGGGACGGTGTTGGGGCTGAACGTGGTCGGCATAACGCGCCGGGATCGGACGCTGCTGGCACCGGCGCCGACCGAGGTGCTCGACGCCGGGGACTGCCTGATCGTCGAAGGGCGCCTGGGGCGGCTGCAGCAGTTCCAGAGCGAGCTGCAGCACTGGAGCGAGTTGAATATCGAAAAGGCCCCGGTCGACCTGTCCCGCTTTTTTTCCGATGGCCTGCAGGTGGCCGAGGTCACCCTGGCCGTGGCGGGGCCTCTGGCCGGAAAAACCCTCAATGAAATAGCTTTTCGCAACCGTTTCGGGCTCAATGTGCTGGCCCTTCGGCGGGGGGCGAAGCGCTACCGCACCCATCTTCAGGACCGGATTCTCTTTGACGGCGATGTGCTCCTGCTCCAGGGTGCCGCCGAGCACCTGGAGCTCCTGCGGGCGGAGCCGGGGCTGACCGCACTGCAGCCCATCTCAGGAGTGGAACTGCAGGCCGACTACCAACTCCAAGACCGGCTGCTGGGCATGCGCGTCCCTGCAGAATCGGTGCTGGTGGGGCAGACGCTGGGGGGCAGCCGGCTGGGCGAGACCCTGGGGGTGGGCGTTCTGGCCATCACCCGCGCGGACGGGACCCACTGGCTGCCGGATTCGGAGGAAGTTCTGCGGGCGGACGATCGGCTTCTGGTGGAAGGGCGGCTGGACGATCTTTTATTTCTGCGCAGTCTCAGTCAGCTGGAGGTCGACACGGCCGGCGGCGTCGGGCCGCAGTCGCTCGAAAGCGGGGAAGTGGGGATGGTGGAGGCCATGCTGGCGCCCCACTCCGGTCTGTTTGGGAAAACCCTGCGGCAGTTGAATTTCCGCGAAAAGTACAACCTGAACGTGCTGGCCATCTGGCGGGAGGGCAAGGCCTATCGCTCCGATCTCGCCAGTATGGCCCTGCGCTTGGGCGACGCCCTGCTGCTCTATGGGTCGCGGCGTAAACTCGGTATATTGGGGCGTGAACCCGATTTTCTGGTGTTGACCGAAGCGGCCCAGGAGGTGCCCCGAATCGAAAAGGCGCCTGTTGCGGTCGTCGTCGTGGGCGGGGTTCTGCTGCCGGTGGTGATGGGCTGGCTGCCCATCTATATCGCGGCGGTGATCGGGGCCGCCTGCATGGTGTTGACCCGCTGCCTCAGCATGGAGGAGGCCTACCGGGCGATCGAGTGGAAGGGCGTCTTTCTGATTGCCGGCATGCTGCCCCTCGGCTCGGCCCTGGATGCCAGCGGAGCGGCCCGCTATCTGGCCGAGGGGGTCGTGGCCCTGGCCGGTCCGCTGGGGCCGCTGGCCGTGGCCGGGGGGCTGATGGGGCTCACCTTTCTCGCCACCTGCTTTATCCCCACGGCCGCGCTGGTGGTCCTGATGGTGCCGATTGTTCTGACCACGGCCGCCGACCTGCAGGCCTCGCCGCATGCCCTGATGATGGCCATGGCGCTGGCGGCCTCCGCCAGCTTCATGACCCCCATCTCGCACCCGGCCAATGTGATGGTGATGGGGCCGGGCGGGTACCGTTTTGTCGACTACCTCAAGGTGGGGTTGAGCCTCACGCTGGTGGTGGCGGCAACCGTGCTGCTGGTGCTGCCCATCTTCTGGCCCCTGCAGCCCTGACGGGCGGTCAGCGCTGGAAACCGATGCCGTTGAGGACGTCGGCCACCTTTTCTTCCAGCTCCAGTTTGTCGATGGGCTTGACGCAGTATTCGTTGGCCCCCAGTTTGACCGATTCCCGGGCGGTTTCCAGGGTGGGGTAGCCGGTCAGCATGATCACCTTGATGCCGCGGTCGATCTTCTTGATTTCCTCCAGCACTTCGACGCCGCTCATCTTCTTGAGCTTGATGTCGAGGATCGCGAGGTCCACGCCGCCCTTGCGTATCCGCGCCAGGGCTTGCTCCTCCTCGGTGAAGGTCTCTATCGCGTGGCCTTTCTTTTCAAGGATCCGCCGGATGAGTGCGCCGGCATCGGATACGTCATCCAGCACCAGGATCGTCGCCATGATTATCTCCTTGCCTGTGGAACGGCTGCCCGTGGGGGGTTGACAAAAATTTGGGGGGTCAAGCGGGCGGCACCCGCCTTGCCGGTGTGTCAGCCGGGCTGCGCTGCCCGTGCTGCGGATGGGGTCACGCCCCCGCCGGCCTCCGGGGTGGCTGCCTCGGCCGGGGCCGCCGGCAACCGGATGGCAAATGTCGCGCCGCGGGGTGTGCCCGCGTCCGAGGCCGCCGGGTCGTCGGTTGGGCTTTCGATCGTCAGCCGGCCGCCGTGCTCCTCCACGATGCTGAAGCTCAGTGAAAGCCCGAGTCCGGTCCCTTTGCCCACCGGTTTGGTGGTGAAAAAAGGTTCGAAAATGCGATCCCTCTGTTCGGGCGGAATTCCCGGGCCGGTGTCGGTCACCGTGACGATCACCTCCCGCGGCCCGGGATCGAAACGGCTGGCGATGGTGATGGTGCCTTCGCCTCCGATGGCGTCAAAGGCGTTGTTGATCAGGTTGATGAAGGCCTGTTTGAGCTTTTCGCGGTCCCCGATGACGATCGGCAGGTCTTCGGCCAAACGGCGGACCAGTTTCACCCGGTTGATCTTGAGGGTATGGGCCACCACGGCGAGGACCTCTTCGACCGCCTCGTTGATGTCCAGCGGCAAATGCCGGGTGTCGCTCTGACGGGAGAATTTCAGCAGGTCGGAGACGATTTTTTTGCAGATCTGGACCTGTTTTTCAATGGTTTTGAGGTCCTGCCCGATCTGGCTTTCGGCTTCGACCTCTTCCCGCAGCACCTGCACGAAGCCCAGCGCGATTCCCAGCGGGGTGTTGATTTCGTGGGCGATGCCGGCGATCAGCTGACCGATGGCCTCCATTTTCTGGGCCTGGTAGAGCTGCTCCTGGACGCGCTTGAGATCGGTCATGTCGCGGCCGCTGCACAGAAAGCCCGCGTGGTTGCCGTCTGCATCATAGACCGGCAGTTTGACGACGTGAAACCAGCGCTCGCCCTTGTGGGTATTGGTGCGGGACTCCTTTACCAGGGGCTTGCCGGTGGCGTAGATGGCCTGGTCCTCGGCATGGAACGTTTCGGCCATGTGGTGCGGCAGGAGGTCGAAGTTGGTCATGCCGACGATGTCCGCCGCCCGCCGGCCCAGGATTTGGCAGAAGGCCTTGTTGACCGAGCGATAGGTGCCGTGGCGGTCCTGCAGGGTGATAAAATCGGGAATGCCGTCGAGCACGGTGCGCAGCAGCTGGCGCTGATCCTTGAGGGTCTTTTCGGCGCTGCGCAGGTCGGTCAGGTTGGTGCGCAGCGAGAGCACCATGGAATCGAAGCTTTCAGCCAGCGTCTGGATCTCGTCGCCGGCGCAGCGTCGATAGACCGGGCACTGGGCGCAATCACTGATTTTCTGGGCGTACTCGCCCGCCGCACAGTAAGGGCAGCGGGTACCGGCCAGATACCAGCAGCGGTGATAGAGGTCCTGGTAGGCCGGACACTCCTGGTTGCTGCAGGCCATGATCTCCCAGCAGTTCTTTTTGAGCGGCGGGGCGGCGTGGACCTCGAGGTTGCCCCTGAGGGCCTCTTCGGTGGAGCGGCGCAGGCGCTCGATGCGCCGCGTCACCTGCCGCAGCAGGCCGGTGCCCACGAATCCGGCCACCAGCAGCACGAATCCGGTGGACAGCACCAGGACCCAGACCAGGTGCCCGACCGCCTGCCGCACCCTGCTGCGCGTGAGGCCCAGGCGCACCGTGCCGAGGCGGTCTTCCCCCACGAGAATCGGGAGTGCGTAGTCGTAGACCAGCTCCGCGCCCGTATCCAGGAGCCGGACCTGATAGGGCTTTCCGGCGGCGACCGCGTTGGCCGTCTGCAGCGCCACCGGGAAGCCGCCCTCGAAGCTGTGGGCCAGGGGGGCGCCGTCCTCATCCTGGATAAAGGCGTAACGGATCTCATTTTCGAGGTTCAGGGTTTCGACCATCAGGGACCTGAGCAACAGAAAATCCATGGCCAGGATCGGCTCGACGGCCTGGGCCGAAAGGCCCATTCCGATGGCGATCCCCAGCTTGCGGTTCTCCTCCAGCAGCGCGGTTTTCATCACCCGGATGACCACAATGCAGGTGATGACCCCCAGCAGCAGCAGCATGGAAAAAAGACCGATATAGAATTTGGTGCGAAATCCGATCCGCATGGTGGCCTCTCGTTTTTGTGCAACGGCCGGCATGCCCCGGCAGCGTCAGGCGGCAGCACTCGAATTTCGTCGGCTGGGGTGTCTTGGGCTCTTGGCGCAGCCGATGGGCGAGGATGCCTGCCAGTGCGGCTCGGGTTAGCCACCCCGTCCGCCGGCCGGAAGCGACCCCACGCTGTCCGGCTCACGGCCTCTGGGCAAGACCCAGGCCTTCGGCCAGCTCCCGTACGCTGTCAAAGTCCCGGTCCTGGGCCGCCACAATCCCGGTCAGGTCCGCCGCCTCCAGGATTTTGCGGTCCTCGGGGTTCTGCGGGTCCAGTTTCAGCAGAGCGGTCTGGATCGTGTTCAGCAGCTGCGGGTCCAGCCCGGCACGGGCGGAGAAAACCCACCCCGGGTACCAGGGCGTGGTGGCCACCACCCGCAGGTCGGCCAGGTTGATGCGGTCCGCAAGCAGGCTGAGTGCGCCCTCGCGGATGGTGCCGATATCGTATTTTCCGGCCAAAACCGCCATGACCACCCGTTCCTGTTTGCCGCCGACGCCTTGGGCAAACGCGACCTCGGCAAAATCCGCGGCGTCGATGCCGCTGGATTTGAAAACCCCCAGGGGATAAAGATAGCCCGCCGAAGAGCTGGGGTCGACCGCAATCCAGCGTTTGCCG
>JAABRJ010000433.1 GCA_011390985.1 Desulfobacteraceae bacterium | reverse complement strand
ACATCGCGGCAAACCCCCGCCTCAGTCCCATGCGCTGGCGCCAGCATCCCAAGCCTAAACTTTATCTGCGCGAGGTGCGGTAAACACTGGTACTGGCCTTCCCCATCATGGCCGACATGGTCGGCCACCTGCTCGGGCAGCCGCTTGCGACCATACAGGAAATGCCGCCGCAGGATCCTGGGAATGCCCAACACCACGTGCCGGGGCGCCCCGGCCTTGACGATGTTTCCTAAGGGTGGTCATTCATCATCGAATAAACGGAGCTGATCCGTCACTTCCGGAAACCAGTGAGGACCCTCTGCATCATTTCATCGGCAAGCTGATGCATAACCGCAGAGCGTCCAGCCTTCCCCTACCTCCCGATGGAAAAGAAGATGCTATTCTCCGTGACTGGATCGACGAACCGGAACATCAGGTGGCCATTCTCGCGGTAATAGTGCCCATGCCTGTGGAAATCCGGATGGTGTTTAGCGTACCGGTCCCAGTGGTCCCAGGAGCTCCAGTGGCCGTGATAATCGTACCGGCGCCCGCGGTATTCGTAACGCTCGTAATGGCGGTCGCTATCGTAAGGGCGGTCCCGGTATCCATGATGCTTGTCGTAATCCCGCCGGTGTCCGCGGCGATCGTCCCGGTTCTTGTAATCGCGCCCCCCGTGGTCATCATGCCGGTCCTTTTCGCCCTGGCGCCTATGGTTGTACTCCGATTTGCCCCGGGGCCCTTTTCCGGACTCGTCCTTCCAGTCATCCGCCATCGAGGCGCCGGAGAAGAGAAAGATTGCCGCCAGTGCGATGGTGACGATGCTAAGCTTTTTCATTTTGCTCCTCCTTAGAGCCTGCCACATTCAGTTCCCGGACAGATACCAGTGCGCTGCCGGAGATCCAGAGAAAAGAAGCCAATTCCGGGCTCATGATACCTTAGTCGCGCCTGACCGTTGGTAAGTCTACATCAAAACAGCGCCTCGAAGCGCCGGTCAGGTCCCCTGCCCTGCCCAGGGTGATCTCCTGGAGTGCGAACACGTCGGGATCGATCTCGACCAGGACTTCGGCGATGTGCCCGGGGCCGAAGCGACCGTCCCGGCCGACACAGTCATGGACATTGTAAGTCGCCATGCGTATCAGCGCAAAACACGCTTTTCTGCCAAACCCGGCGCGAAGCGCATTACCAAGAACTGTTTATAAGCCTGACCCACACCTGCCAGCTGCCCCCCCCCGGCAAATATCACCTGGCTGTTGAAAAGCGCCGGAAAACTATCTATTTCGACAATTTATTCAAGTCCGGTCCGCTTGCCGGCAACATGCGCCCCGGGCTTGCCAGGTATCGATGCCAAGGTTTGGCTGAGCAAAACCCTTGCAACACTCCCCAAAAAAACAGCTTTGCCCACTCACCGGAAGAAAACAAAGAGAAATGGTTTGACCTTTTCGAGCTAACCCCTTGGTGTTTAAATCCCCGCGTGTAACCCCCTTCCTAAAAGGTCGGCTTTTCCCATTTTAAACTGAAAACGGCCGTCATTCAACGGGATATCAAAGAAAATATCGTTACCGGAAGACCGGAAAAGGCGTCAAGATAATCTTCCCTCAGGTAGCTTCCAATCCCTAATGGTTAGTGAAATCGCGGGGCGTGACCTTTTTCTCTATTTACAATCTATTCGAAGCAATTCCAAAAAACCTTGAATAAACCTCTTGACATAATGTAACAACTGAATCAAATTTAAAGTAACATATGAACAGGAGTTCCCATGGCGTCCGTTGAACCTAAAAAATGGCTGTTGCTGATCCATCAAATCCCCCCGAAGCCAAACGCCTTGCGCGTGAAGATCTGGCGGCGGCTGCAGCAGGTAGGGGCAGTGGGGATCAAACAATCCGTTTATGTGATGCCCCTTTCGGAACAGTCCCGGGAGGATTTGAGCTGGACGCTCAAGGAGATTGTCGAAGGCGGCGGTGATGGCTCGATTTCAGAGGCGCGTTTTGTGGAGGGCCTTTCCGACGAGCAGGTCCTCGCTCTGTTCCACAAGGCGCGCAAATCCGACTACGAGAAGCTGATCCAAGATGCCAGTGCCCTGCTTGCCGAGTGGTCTTCCGGCGGGAGCGACCCCAGAGACCCTGCTACAAAGGGATCTGGTCAACTCTCCAGATTGCAGCGCCGGTTGAATGACATTGCGGCCATTGATTTTTCCAGACCCCGGAGCGCGCCACCGCGGAGTTGCAGCTAAGGGAATTGCGGAACCTTCT
>JAABRJ010000432.1 GCA_011390985.1 Desulfobacteraceae bacterium | reverse complement strand
AAGATCTCGCGGGCTGCTACACCGGAATCGACTTTCTGACCAAATTCGCCCTTAACCAGCAGGCGGGCGAAACCCTGCACCCCCTTCACATCGGGCGACACTGTGCGGTCATCGGCGGCGGCAACACCGCCATCGACTGTGTCCGCACCCTGATTCGTCTGGGAGCCCGGGAGGTGACCCTGGTTTACCGCCGCACCCGCACCGAAATGCCGGCCAACAGGGTCGAAATCGAGGCCGCCGAGCATGAAGGGGTCAAATTTGTTTTTCTCGCCGCTCCGGTGACTGTTATCGGCAACGAACACGGCTTTGTCACCCAGCTCGAATACCAGCAAATGCGTCTGGGAGAGCCCGACGCCAGCGGCCGCCGCCGCCCGGTGCCGGTGGAAGGTTCTGAAACCCGTTTGGATGTGGACATGATCGTTACCGCCATCGGCCAGGGGCCCGATGTTTCCTTCGCTTCCGCCGGCAAACCGGCCAGCCACCTCAAGATCACCCGCTGGAACACCATCGACGGCGACCCTGAAACCCTGCAGTCCAATATCCCCTGCGTTTTTGCTGCCGGAGACGCCTACACCGGTGCATCCCTGGTGGTGGAGGCGATCGGCGGCGGACGCCGCGCGGCGCGCAGCATCCATCAGTTCCTGATGGGCGAAGCAGTCAAGGGCTCGCCCGACTCGCTGCGCAAAAAGCACATACCGGAATCCCTTTTCGAAACCGTCGCCGGCATCGTCCAGAGCCCGCGCGCAAAAATGCCGGAATTGCCGGTGAACGACCGCATCCACACATTTGACGAGGCGGATCTTGTTCTGCCCGAAGCTGGGGCGCGCCAGGAGTCAGAACGCTGCCTGGCCTGCTGCCGCCTCTGCTACAACCGCGACAGCAAGGCCGCCTGAGGCCGTTAAATCCAAGGGGCGCGCGGCACGGATAGGATGCCGTGGGTGCCAGCCCCCTGCCGCTTCAACGGGTTGACGCGGAAGCGGCCAGAAGTCGAAGGGTTTCGACCATATCCCGAGGCAGCGGCGCTTCAAACGCAAGACGGGTGTTGGACTCGGGATGGTAAAACCCAATCCGCCAGGCGTGAAGCATCTGGCGCAGCGGGCGCCCCCAGGCGTGTAATGACCACTGGCTGCGCCCATCCCGCCCTTTCCCGTAAAGCGGGTCGCCCAAGATTCCGTGGCCGATGGCGGCGAGGTGCACCCGGATCTGGTGGGTGCGCCCGGTTTTCAGGGCAACCTCGAGCAGGCTCGCATTCTGAAATAGCCGTCGAACCTTCCAGAGGGTTTGCGCAGATCTGGCCCGGCGGCTGTGGGTGGACATTTTTTTGCGGTCGACGGGATGCCGGCCGATGGGCAGGTCCACAGCCCCGGATTCAGCCGGCATTTGACCCCAGACGATGGTCAGGTAAGTTTTTTCAATGGTGCGGGTTTTGAATTGACCAGCAAGATGGATATGGGCGATCTGGTTTTTGGCGACCAGCAGAACCCCTGAGGTGTCTTTGTCCAGCCGGTGGACGATGCCGGGCCGCCGCTGGCCGCCAACCCCTTGAATGTCGGGGCAATGATGAAGAAGCCCGTGCACCAGGGTGCCGGAATAATGCCCGGCCGCCGGGTGCACCACCAGACCCGGCGGCTTGTTGACCACAATCAGATGCTGGTCTTCAAAGAGGATGCCGAAGTCCACCGGTTCGGGGGCACAGTCGGTTGCTTCGGGCGCCGGGATCCGGCCGCTGACGGTGTCGCCGGGTTTTACCCGGCAGCCCGCTTTCCTGGGGGTGCCATTGACGCAGATGAGGCCGCGGGCGATCAGCTTGGCGGCCAAAGACCGGGAAACAGCCGCGACGCGGGCGGCCACGAGCACATCCAGGCGCTGATCGGCCTCCTGCGGCTGAATCACGAAAGTAAAGCCACCAGTGGCAGCCATGGCGCTAAACAGGGGGGGTTACTGGGGGGTGGCGAACAACGATTCGATCCGGGTCAGGATGGTTTCCTCGTCTGTTTTGGCGGCGGTCGACAGCTCCTTGACCAACAAACCCTGAGCGGTGTCGTAAAGTTTGCGTTCGCCAAAGGACAGATCCTTGGAGTGCTTCAACAGGGAGAGGTCGCGGAAGACTTCGGCGACCTCGTAGAGCGAACCGGTTTTGATCTTATCCATGTATTCGCGGTAGCGCCGGTTCCAGGTCTGACTGTCGGTGGGGTTTTCCGGAGGAGTTTGCATCACCTGGTAGATTTTGGGAATATCCGCT
>JAABRJ010000431.1 GCA_011390985.1 Desulfobacteraceae bacterium | reverse complement strand
TCTTCCGATCTTTGAAAGAGCTCCGCACCGGCCGGTATCGCCTCGCCGGCCACCAGGCGCGGGTGAACCCCAACAACCCGGCCGGCCACCTCGGCGGCGATAACGACGGTTTTGAGCGGCTTGACCTCGCCATATCCGCTGATGATCACCGCAACGTTCTCGGGGACCACCGCCATCACCTTCACTCGGAGCGCGGGCTCCTGCCGCACGACCTCGACCGGCGGCTTTTTCAGGGACACCAGGAGGAGCATTCCCGAGAGCCCCAGCCCCAGGACCAGGGTACAGATCGCGATCCGCTTGAGCACCCCCTTGGGGGGCAGCTGCGGCTTGAGTTCCTTTTGCATGCTGTCGATTGTCCTCACCTCCCGCACATCCTGCGGAAATCTTCCTCCGGAAGCGACGACATCCCCGAAAGGCCTTCACGCCGACCGGTGGCGGGTCCCACCCGGATATCCTGCAGGTCTGCCACACAAGCGTACCACCGGAATCCCCGACTGCCGGCGGTAAAAACAGCGCGCGCCTGGGGGCTGATGTCAGTGGGATTCATATTCGGTTTTTCGAATCATGTGAAATCAAAAAGATGGAGCGGCTAAAGATTAGGCGCCATCCCCCGTGAAAGCAAGAGAGCCCCCCCAAGGTTATTTGGACCACACTATAAAATGGGCCTGGCGGGTAAAACGCTGCGGCGGCTGAGGGCCCGCGCAGGCCCGGGTCTAATATCGCAGAAACGCAATCAATTGCCATCGACACCTGAATTCTGCAAAGATGCAAATCCGCCGAGGGAAAACGGGCAGTCTTCCAACAAACTGATTTTATTTTGATTATGAGCCAAACAATCGACAGTGTGCCTTATTCGCATCTGGCATAAACAGTGCTTTATGGTATTTGCTTAAGCGTTGAACCAGCCTCTGCTGTTTATTATTGTTTTTACCCTAACATACAAAAGGAGGGTTTCAGTGTATGGCGGATAACACCATCAAACTCGGCAAAAAGAAAAAGAGCATCTTTCTTGACAAGGTCAGGGAACTGCTGCCGGAGGGGGGCAACCTGAACCTTTGCCTGACCTGCGGGGCCTGTTCCTCGGGGTGCCCGGCGACCGGTCTTGAAAACATGGACCCCCGCAAATTCCTGCGGATGGCGGCCCTCGGCATGGACGAGGAAATCCTCAAAAGCAACTGGGTCTGGATGTGTACGCAATGTCAGCGCTGCATCTACGTCTGCCCCATGAAGATCAACATCCCGCAGCTGGTCTACAACGCCCGCGCAACCTGGCCGCGGGAAGAGCGCCCCAAGGGGATTCTGGGCTCCTGCGACATGGCCCTCAGAAACGAGAGCTGCAGCGCCATGGGCACAAGCCCGGATGATTTCAAATTCGTGGTGGGCGACGTTCTCGAAGAGTACCGCGAGTCTCAGCCGGAATTTGAAGAAATGGAGGCACCCATCGACAAGCAGGGCGCCGAATTCTTTCTGAACCAGAATTCCCGTGAGCCGGTCACCGAGCCGGACGAGATGGTGCCGCTCTGGAAGATCCTGCACCTCGCAGGGGTCAACTGGACCTACGGCTCCAAAGGCTGGGGCGGTGAAAACTACTGCATGTTCCTCTCCGATGATGAGGCCTGGAAGCATATCACCACCACGTCGGCCAAGCAGGCCGATGAGTTGGGGTGCCCCATTTTTCTCAATACCGAGTGAGGGCATGTCACTTTCTCAGTCCTGGCAGGACTGAAAAAATTCAACATCCCCCACAAATTCGAAGTCAAGAGCATCTACGAATACTACGCCAAGTGGATCCGCGAGGGTAAACTGAAGGTCAGCCCCGACTGGAACAAGGACCTCAAGATCAAGTTCACCGTCCAGGATCCGTGCCAGATCGTGCGCAAAAGCTACGGCGACCCGATTGCCGAGGATTTGCGCTTCGTGGTCAGATCCGTCGTGGGCGAAGAGAACTTTATCGACATGACGCCCAACCGCTCCAACAACTTCTGCTGCGGCGGCGGCGGCGGGTTCCTGCAGTCCGGCTACAAGGAGGCGCGCCTGGAATACGGCCGCATCAAAGACCAGCAGATCCAGGCCACCAAGGCGGACTACTGCATCGCGGCCTGCCACAACTGCCACGCCCAGATCCACGAGCTCAGCGAACACTACGGCGCCGAGTACGGGGTCGTGCACCTCTGGACGCTGATCTGCCTCTCACTGGGCATTCTAGGTCCCAACGAACGTGAATACTTGAGGGATGATTTGAAGGAGGTGGCGGTGTTTCA
>JAABRJ010000430.1 GCA_011390985.1 Desulfobacteraceae bacterium | reverse complement strand
GGGGCCTCTTCAGCGCCCGACGGGGAGGCGGTCACTGCGGGGTCGGCCGGCGACGATCAGGCCGCACGGGCGAGAACTTCACCTGCCTCCAGGTCTGAGGGGTAGGCCCGGTCCGGCCGGGTGTCATCGACCCATTGCGCGAAGGCGCAGCGCTGACAGGCGTGGTTTCCGAGGCAATTTCTGAAAATTCCCAATTCAGAGGCCAGCGGGCAGGGAAAATGGGGGGGCAGATGGCGTTTTTTCATGGCGTTCACCTCCTTCATGCCGACGGACCGATGGTGGTCTGCGGGGTTTACCCCACTACAGAGCAAGCCGGGGACCAGCCGAGGCAGCCGTGACCGAAGATCGGATTAACTTGTTGTAATAAAGGCATATTTAGAGTTGCGCGGGAAGCAGGCGGGTGGGGGCGACGGAACGGCCGAGGCGATCTAAACAGCGACACCCCTCCGGCCAGGGCGTCGCCAGGCCGGATTAAATCTTGGAATCACAGCAGGTTATGTATGTGTTGTAATCGGCTACACCCAGTGTAGCCATCCGCTGCAACCACCGGGACCCCCGCAGTGGTTTGGAAACCATGCGGAGGCCGGCCGGTTTTCAAGACGCGCCGCAAGCAAAGCCATGCGGGTGACTTTAAAGCGTTGGCGCTCCTAAAGGTCGTAGAGGGTTTCGTCGCGGCGCGGGGCCGCCCGGAGACCGGCCGTGCCGGCGCCTTTTTTCTCGGGCAGTTTGAAAGGGTCCTCGGTTTCCAGCAAATCGCCCATCTCGGCTTCGATGGCGTCCGGGTCTTCCCCGCGCTCCATCCGCCGCAGGGCCTCCTGCATCCCCGTCCCCAGTTCCAGGCCGGTGGCATCCGAGAGTTTGCGCATCATGGCGGCCGCCTGCCGGGGGTCGTCCTCGTTGATCTTGTCGGCCTCGCCCGCCAGCATCTGCATGGCCTTTTCCATGCGGCTTTCATCAAAGGGCAGATCGTCGGCCTCGCCGCCCTCCTCCCGGGCCCGGCCGGTGACGGCAAAGACCGACACCTGACGGCTCATGGGCGCATCGCCGCAGGTGGGGCAATTGGGGGTGGCGGTGGTGTTGATCCGCCGCGAAAAGAAGTTGTAGATGGTGTTGCAGCGGCTGCAGTAAAATTCGTAGATCGGCATGCCAGGTCCTCTGCGAAAGCAGGTTAAACGGTTTGCGGAACCCGATGCAGCGGCTCCCGCGTCCACCCCTCGCCGGGCGGCTTTTCACCGGCGCGGGGTGGGGTTTTTTAGGCGGCCCGCAGGCGTTTGTCAAGCGACCGGGTCAGACCGTCAGACGGCGGAATTCCGGTGTCGGTTTGAGGATCGCCAGGTCCGCGTCGCGCCGGGCGATCAGCCGGCAGGCAGGGTCGATGGCAATCGCCCGTTCCAGGTGCGAGAGGGCCTGGCGGGTTTCGCCTTTGAGGCTGAGGATGCACGCCAGGTTGTACCAGGCGGCCGGGTTGTTGGCGTCCAGCGCCAGGGCCTGCCGGCCGGCGGCGAGCCCTTCGTCATAGCGGCCCAGGCGGCAGGCGATGCCGCTTTTGAGCGCCCAGCCCGGGGCGTAATCCGGGTCGCAGGAGATGGCGGCCTCCACCGCGGCGAGGGCCTCCCCGAAACGCTGCGCGGCCTCCAGCGCCAGCGCCTGGCAGGTCCGGGCCGCGGCGCTGCGGGGGTCCGGGCCGACCGCCTTCTGGGCGGCCAGGAGGGCCTCCGAAATCCGTCCCAAACGGATCAGCAGCACGCCTTTGTGGATCCAGAGCGCGGGGGCCGCGGGCGCCAGCGAAATCGCCTTTTCGAGGTTCTGCAGGGCCGGCGCGTAGTGACCCTGGAAAAAGAGATGGGCCGCCCGGCCGACGTGATCCTCCACCTGCAGTTCGATCCCGTAGAGTTCCAGAACCTCCAGATTCTGGCTGAGCTCCGCCACGTCACTTTTGAGCGCCTCGGAGGGATGGGCGACCAGGGAGATCCCCCGCACGGTTTCCCGCAGGGCGTTCAGATAAGATTCGGGATAGGGCTTCATCCGATTAAGGCCTGTCGCCCCCGGAGGGGCAAAAACCAGCGGCGACTTAGCAATTTTTCCATTCGGGGGTCCGTTTTTCAAGGTAGGCGCGGATCCCCTCCTGGGCATCCTCGGCGCCCAGGTTGAGGGCGATGGTGTGCTTGGCGTAATTCAGGGCCGCGTCATCGGCCTGATCGACCTGGTCGTAAAATCCCTGCTTGCCGATGGCCAGCACCAGGCGGCTGGCCCCCGCAATCTGGCGGGCCAAAGCGAGGGTTT
>JAABRJ010000429.1 GCA_011390985.1 Desulfobacteraceae bacterium | reverse complement strand
ACGATAAAGATCAGGTTCACCAGCGGGGCGGGCGTGAGGGCAATTGGGGCGGGGGTCATCGATTCGGGGGCAATTTCTGCGCCCTGCTGGTAGGCGCGGTAGCTGCCGTCGGTCGCATAGGCGGCCAGGTTGTGCACGCCCGGCGCCAGCCCGTCGATCAGGAACGAGCCGTCCGAGGCGCTGCGCGCCTGTTCGCCGCCCACACTGACCAAAATATCCGGGATTGGCTGCCCGCTGACCGCGTCGGTCACCTGGCCCGCCACCCGGCCGCGCGGCGCCAGGAAGGGCGTATCCGTCCAGCGGCTGACCTGGTCGTTCACCGCGCCGGGGCCGTCGACGATGTACAGCCGGTAGCGCACCGGCTCGCCGTCGGACGTGTGTTCGGTCACGGTTGCGCCGGGCGTCTGGCGCTCGTAGCGGTATGTGATCACCGCCCCAACGCTAAACGGCAGCGTCAGGCTGAACACCCGCGCGGCCTGGTCCGGAGGGGTGATCTCCTGCAGGGGGTAGTTTTCAGCGTTAATCGCCAGGCCGGTCACTTCATCCAAAATGCTCAGGTAAACCGGCTCGCCGGGAGGCGTATTCTCCGGAACCTGGACCGTAAAGATGACTTCGGTTTTCGGCAAAGGGGGCAGCGGGACGGCGGTGGCGATCAGGGCGTTGGCCGTTTCCAGGGGTGGGGCGCCGTTTGGGGTGGGCATCAGGCCGGGGATGGCGCTGCACGCGGTCGCCATTAGCAGCGCCGCCGGGAGGATAACCGCCAGCGCGATCAGCCGGGCGGAAACCGGGCGGCGAGCGCCCGGCGGGCGCGGGGTGGGGAGCAGGAAACGGCGAATGTTCAAGATAACGCGCCTCTCTGTGCAAGCTCAAATAGTAGTTCAAGGTTTGGAATGGCGGCGACCGGGCAGCGATGCAGGCCGCCGTCGTTTAATTCTACCATCAGGCGCCCGGAGCGGACGCTCAACGATTTCACCGCCTGCCAGGGCGTAAGGCCGGCGCCGGCTAGCGGGCTGATGCCGCTGCGGCTCACGGCCAACGCGCCGAAGTAGACCCATTCGCCGGCGTCGAAGCGAGTTTGCAGCGCGGCGGCCAGGCGCGGGTAAAGCTGCGCCTGGATGCCGGCGACCAGCCCCGGCAGATCGACGATGCCGGACGGCAGTCGCCAACGTTCGCCCACCTGCGGGTACAACCAGGCCCCGTGCCGCCGCCGCAGGGTAAGCCCCAGGAAGCGGTCGGCAGCGTGGTCGTAGGACACGCCGGCCAGCGCGCCCCAGGTGTAACGCCGGCTGCGACCCAAGGCCGGCTCCACTTGCAGTCCGTCGCGATAAATCACCGCGCGCGGCCTGCCGGCGTGCAGGCGCAGCACTGCCAGCAGCATAAAACACAGCAAAGCCAGCCCAGCCAGGGTGTACCACGGCTGCGACCAGGCCTGGGCGGCCGTCAGCCCATAGTGGGTATAAGCATAAGCGGCGCGCCACGCGCCATAGGCCAGCGGTGCGCCCACGCCGGCCAGGCCCGGCAGGAAAAACAGCCACAGGTCGCGGCCGCTGAGCGGACGACCGCGATACACCGCCAGCGCCGGGCCGAAGTCCGGGTCGGCGGGAGCCGGCGCCTCACCGGACTCCGGCGGGCGAAGGGGTAACGTGTCTTCGAGCGTCAAGAGAACTTCGTGTCAGGCCGGGCGTTTGCCGGTCAGCGCGGCCCAGGTTTGCTGCAGGCGCGCGCGCCAACCAGGCGCGGCGGGCGCAGCGGCGGCTGCCTTTGGGGCCGGTGGGGGTTGAATAGCCTGGACAACGGCCGCGCGCTGGCGGGCAAATTCGTCCAGGTCGCCCAGCTCATCCACCCGGAAGAAATCGCCCCGTGAGCAAACGGAACTCAGGTAAGGGTCCATAACATAGCTCCCGTGCGCCGCCCGAAGCGGCAGGTGAACCTGAACCGGAGCGGCTCAGGTTTCGGCGGCCAGGATCAGATCATGAATTTCCCAGCCCAACTTGCCCGCACACCAGCTCTGGTTGCCCAGAATGACCAGGTCGATTTGCTGCGCGGGGTAATGATAAAAACGGCAGCTCACGCCGTCTTCCTCGCCGGTATGGCCCCAGCGGACGATTGTCCCATCCGCCGCGGTGATGAAATTGAGGCCGTACCCGTAAAACCAATCGTAATCATAGGGGCGGTCGGCGCCTTGTTTGACCTGCGGTGTTAGCATCGCCTGCGTCCAATCGGGCGGCAGCAGCTTGCCTGCCCGCAGTGCGGTGGAAAAATGCAGCAGGTCGTCCGCTGCCGCCA
>JAABRJ010000428.1 GCA_011390985.1 Desulfobacteraceae bacterium | reverse complement strand
GCCGTTTCGCGGTCACGGATCTCCCCTACCAGGATGACGTCCGGGTCCTGGCGCATGGCGGAGCGCAGGGCATTGCTGAAGGTCAGGCCGGCCTTGGGGTTGACGGCCGTCTGGCGGATGGTGGGGATCGCATATTCGATGGGGTCTTCGACGGTCATGACGTTGATGTGGGGGCTGTTGATGGCCATCAAAGCCGTGTAAAGGGTGGTGGTCTTGCCCGATCCGGTGGGGCCGGTGGTCAGAATCAGGCCGTAGGGCCGTCGGATGCCTTCCCGGAAACGGGCCAGGTCCTCGGCCTCGAAGCCGAGATTGTTCAGCTCGCCTACGACCTTGTCATACACCAGCAGGCGCATCACCACGGTTTCCCCCAGCTGGGTGGGAAAGGTGGAAACCCGCATGTCGAACTCGCCGACCTTGCCGTGGTATCGAATCCGGCCGTCGTGGGGGATGTTGGGGTTGGAGATATCCATGTCGGCCATGATCTTGAACCGGGTGATCAGGCCCTGCTGGAATGTTTTGGCGAAAAGATAGGTCTGATGGAGCACGCCGTCGATGCGGTAGTACACCCGCACCAGGTTGGTGTCGGGCACCAGGTGGATGTCGCTGGCGCCCATGACGTAGCCTTTGTCGATCAGCAGGTCGGCCAGGGTGACAATCTGGTTTTCCTCCGAGGCGCGTTCGGAAAGGCCGGCGCGGGTAATGGCCTCGATTTCGTTGTCGATCGTCCGGGCGGTCTGGTAATACAACTCGATGGCCCTGGCGATCCAGGTCTTGGGGGCGATGTAGGTGACCACCTGGTAGCCGGTCAGGCGTGCCAACTTGTCGCGCGCGATGACGTCGAATGGGTTGCTGGTGGCGGCCTTGAGGGTCTGGCCGTCTTTTTCGAAGGGGAAAATGCCGTGGGTGCTGACGAATTCCTGGGGGATTTCGGCCAGCAGACCCGGATCGATCGTGACGCCGCTGGTGTTCAGAATTTGAGCGCCGCTCTGGACGGCGATGGCCATCTGGAGCTGCTCTTCGGTGACCCAGTCCAGCCGCAGGAGGACGTCGCCCAGCATAACGCCGGTTTTGCGGGTCTCCATGAGGGCCATTTCCAGCTGATCGGCCCCGATGAAACCCATTTCGGTCAGGATGTCGCCGATTCGTTTTTTCATGTGCAAACTGCCTTTGGATTGAGGCCTGCAAGCGCCCGCTGCGTGCCGCCAAGCTATGAGCGAGAGGCTGGCGCGGCTTCAGCGGAGCTGTTCAGGTAAGTCTGGAGCTGCTGGATCCGCCGGCGAATCTGGCCGCTCTCGTCTGCGGAGAGCCCGTCGCCGGCTGAAAGCGATTGAACGTAATAGGCCAGTGCCTTGGGGTATTCCGTCAGCCGATCATAGGTGACCGCCAGGTTGAAAAGGGCGCCGCTGTGCACCGGCCTGAGCGCCAAAGCCTGCTGGTAGCTGGCGATGGCGGCCTGGGGGCGGTCCGAACGGCCGTGCAGGATGCCACGGTGAAAATAAATCTCGAATTCCGGGGCCTCCGGCAGCGATTGGGCCATGTCCAGGCTGGCGGCCGCGGCTTCCAGGCGTCCTGTCCCGATTTCGGTGATGGCCAGGTTCAACCGGATGTCAGGGTTATTCGGCGCGCCGGCCGCCAAGGCCTTCATCAGCGGGTAGGCGTCCTTGAAAGCGCCGCTGTCGATATAGGCGGTGGCCAGATTGAAACGGCAGGCCGGGTGATCCGGGTTGCGGGCCAGCACCTGGCGATAGAAGTCGATGGCCTCGCTGAAACGCCGCTGTCGGTGCAGGGCGATTGCTTTCTTGTAGAAGGGGCTGTCGCCCGTCGGCGCCGCCGCCGGTTTTTGCGCCGCCGCGTTGCGGGCCGTGGCCGGTGCCGCTGCTGTGGGCCGGGCGGCCGCTGCCGTTGACGGCGGCCGGGCGGCCGTCACGCGGCCCGGCGCGGCAACCGACACCGTCTGCGTGCCCGCTTCTGAAGACGGTTCCGCAACGGCCGGGGTTGGCTGGGGAAGAACCGCGAGCGGTTGGGTTGCAGGCGTTTCCAGGGTCGGCGGCTCGGGGTTCGCGCGCGTTCCGGTTGCCAGCCAGAGGGGCGCCAGCAGTCCGGCTGCTGCCATCGCGGCGGCGATCAGCCATATCGACCGTGGCCGGCGGCGCCCGGGTGCCGCGGCCGGCAGCCGGAGCCGTTCCGGGGCGCCTTGGGGTTCCTGTCGGTGTTTACGCAGGGCATCATTGAGCAGGCTCATGACCATCTCCCAACGACGGGCCGGTCGTTGCCGGCTGTTACTTTC
>JAABRJ010000427.1 GCA_011390985.1 Desulfobacteraceae bacterium | reverse complement strand
AAAAACTTCGCCCGGGTCAATGATTACCAGCGCCGGCCTGAGATGCGGCGGAGCAACTACCTGCAGATCTGTGACACTGCCAGCGGGGATTCGGCCGACCGCGCGCGCAAAGTGGCCGCCGGCATCCGGGCGGTGATCGCCGGGGAGGTCAAGGAATTCGTGGTCGACTACCCCTGCCACTCCCCCACCGCCAAGCGCTGGTTTTACATGCGGGCCATTCTGCTGTCGCAAAAGGCCCCCCCGCGGGTGGTGGTCAGCCATGAGAACATCACCCCCCTGAAGGCCGCCGAAGAAGCGCTGATAGCCCGCGAGGCCGAACTCGAAGGCCGCAAAAAGAGCCTGGAGGAGGCCAACATCGCCCTGAAGGTCCTGCTGGAGCAACGCGAGCAGGACAAGCGCACCCTCGAAGAGAAAGTCGTGAGAAACTTGAAGGAGCAGGTGCTGCCGTTTGTGGAAAAACTGGCCGGCATGCCCCTCGGCCCCCAGGGCCGCGTCTACCTTCAGATCATCCACGACCGTCTCGGGGAAATTGTTTCACCGTTTCTAAACCGCCTGAGCACCGCCAATATTTTCCTCACCCCCCAGGAAATCCAGGTGGCCGGCCTGGTCCGCGACGGCAAGGCCAGCAAGGAGATCGCCGCGGCGCTGAACGTCTCGGAAACCACGGTGCACTTCCACCGCAAGAACCTGCGCAAAAAACTGGGGCTGGGCAGCAGACGCGCCAACCTGCGGGCCCATTTGATGTCCCTAGCCAAATAAAAGGAGACCCCATGACCCCGAAACCCGTTCTCGTCACCGGCGCAACCGGCTATGTCGGCGGAAGACTGGTGCCCCGCCTGCTCGATGCCGGATACGCTGTCAGGGCGATGGGGCGTTCACTGGAAAAAATGGCCTGCCGCCCCTGGGGGCATCACCCCCGGGTGACCCTGGTGCAGGGCAACGTCCTCAACCCGGCCGCCCTCAAGTCGGCCGCCGCGGGCTGCGGGGCGGCCTATTACCTGGTGCACTCGATGGTGGCCCACAAGAAGCGCTATGCCGACGCCGACCGCAGCGGCGCCCGCAACATGGCCGCGGCCGCCGCTGAAAACGGCCTGGAGCGCATCATCTACCTGGGCGGGCTGGGCAGCCTGGAAGACAAAAGGATCAGCCGACACCTCAGGTCGCGCCACGAGGTGGCCCTGATTCTGGCCGCAGGGCCGGTGCCGGTGACGGTGCTGCGGGCCGCCATGATCCTGGGATCGGGCAGCGCCTCGTTTGAAATCCTGCGCTACCTGAGCGAGCGCCTGCCGGTGATGATCACCCCCCGCTGGGTGTTTACCCCCTCCCAGCCGATCGCCATCCGCAACGTCCTGGACTATCTGCAGGGGTGCCTGGAGCACCCCCAGACCGCCGGCGAGACCTACGACATCGGCGGCCCCGACATCCTGAACTATGCCCAGCTGGTCCAACTCTTCGCCGAAGAGGCTGGACTGCGGCGGCGCCTGATCATTCCCGTTCCGGTCCTGACCCCCGGCCTCAGCGCCCGCTGGATCCACCTGGTGACCCCGGTGCCGGCGGCCATCGCCCAACCGTTGACCGAGGGGCTCAGCGTCCCCACGGTCTGCGAGGACCACCGCATCCGCGCGATCGTGCCGGTCGACCTTGTGAGCTGCCGCGCGGCCATCCGCCTGGCGCTCGAACGGGTGCAGCAGGAGATGGTCGAAACCTGCTGGAGCGACGCCGGCAGCCTGCACCCGCCCGAATGGGCCAGCTGCGGCGACGCGCACTATGCCGGCGGGACGATTTTGGAATGCGGCTACCGGGTGCGCATTCAGGCGTCGGCCGCGGAGGTCTGGCGGCCGGTGAGCCGCATCGGCGGCAGCACCGGGTGGTATTTCGGCAATCCGCTCTGGCGTCTGCGCGGCCTGATCGACCGTCTGGCGGGCGGCATCGGCCTGCGGCGGGGCCGGCGCCACCCCAGCGATCTCAGGGTGGGGGACGCCCTCGACTTTTGGCGGGTCCTCGCCGTGCAGCCGCAGGAACGCCTGGTGCTGCTGGCGGAAATGAAAGTCCCCGGCGAGGCGCTTCTGGACATCCGCATCACCCCGGCCGGCGATGACGCGGTGGGGCTGCAGTTTCTGTCCCGCTTTCTGCCCCGCGGCATCAGCGGCATTCTATACTGGTTTGTGCTTTACCCCTTTCACCAGTGGATTTTCGGCGGCATGCTGAAATCCATCGCGGCCGCCGTGGGGCGTCCGATCGTGTCCGGCCCCGAGCGTTTCACGCCCAAGCTGCAGCCGAGCTGCAGCCTGCCCGCAGACAAGA
>JAABRJ010000426.1 GCA_011390985.1 Desulfobacteraceae bacterium | reverse complement strand
CTCGATGCGGATACCGTCTACCAGGCCTTAAAAATCGTTTACTCGCCTGAAGGCCTGGAGCATATGGTCAAATCCCACAACGCAGCCTCCGAGATGGCCGTTGAAACCGGCATCAACGGTATCCCGCTTCCGCTGCACAAGGGCGCCGAAACCTTCTGGACGGAAAAAGGTCTTCAGATTCCCGACGCCATCAAAGCCAAATAAAACGGCTTTTGGCGGGCCATCGTACACCACAGGAGGGGGGGATCCCCCCCTCCTGTTTCCCAATTTAATTCAGAGGGCATGCAGGCCATGTCAGACGATCTGATAGAAAAGCTTTCGGACAGCATCAGCCAGGGACCTTCACTGGAAAACGAAAAGGTCAAAAAAATCATTGAAAAGGAGGAGAAGAGCACCCGCAAGGTCAGCGGCTTCTGGCACTGGGTCTCCATGATCCTGATGGTGGTCATGGTGATATTCTATTTCTACTCCTCCGGCATCAGCCCTGTTTCCGCCCAGTTGCACCGCGGCATTTATGTCCTTTTGACCTACGCCCTGGTCTTCATCCTGTACCCGGCGGGCTCTGTCTGGATGCGGCCGGTCCTCTGTCTGCTGATGGGGCTTGGAATCGCCAGCGCCGGTTCCACGTTTTTTTTGTTTGACGGGCTTGGCGGTTTTGACGCCCGGGTGGTGGCCGTCAAGGAGTTGTTTCAGGATGAGGGGGTGGCAGCGGCCCTGGGCGGTCTGGGACTCTTGTGGATCGTCTTGCTTGCTGGGATTGTAATCGCAGGCCTGCTTTTCCTGATGGGTTTGTGGGGGAAAAAGCGTTTCCCCCACGCCCCGAACCTGACCGACATCCTTTTTTGCCTGACCGCTTCGGCAGCGGTGCTCTACTGGATTTTTCAATTTGAAGCCCTCAATTACCGGATGGGAAGCGAAACGGCCCTGGATTTCTACGTGAGTTTCATCGGCATCATCATTTCCCTTGAGGTGGCCCGGCGGGTGCTGGGATGGTCGTTTACCCTGATCGGCATCGGCTTTATCCTCTACTGCCTCTTTGGACCCTACATGCCGGAAGCCTTCGCCCACCGCGGGTTCCGTTTGGAACGGATCATCAATGCGCTCTATTTGACCCAGGACGGGGTCTTCGGTGTCATGGCCGACGTGCTGGCGACCTACGTCATCTTGTTCATCTTCTTCGGTGCTTTTCTTCAGAAATCGGGTGCAGGCCGCTTTTTCATCGATTTCCCACTGGCTGTAGCCGGCAGGACCGCCGGCGGGCCGGCCAAGGTGGCGGTTCTCGCATCGGCCCTTTTCGGGTCCATCTCCGGCAGCGCCATTGCCAACACGGCGGGCCGGGTTCAAACCCCATGTGGCCGGCGCCATCGAACCGGCGGCCTCCATCGGCGGGATGTTCATGCCGCCGGTCATGGGCGCGGGCGGGTTTTTGATGGCCGAACTCACCGGTATCGCCTATGTGAACATCATGCTCATGAGCATTTTTCCCGCCTTTCTCTATTTTCTGGCGGTGCTCACGATGGTCCATTTCGAAGCCAAAAAGCATGGGATCGAAGGGTTAAAGGACCTTCCCAACCCCTGGCAAACATTAAAAGCCCAGTGGTACATGATTCTGCCCATGGTGGTCATCATCGTCCTGATGCTGAAGGGGTATTCTCCTGGCTATTCGGCCTTCTGGGCAACCATCGGATGCATCCTGGTCAGTTGGGTCAAAAAAGAAACCCGCATGGGTCCCAAGGAAATCTGGGACGCCATGATCACAGGGTCCCGCAACACCCTGGTGATCGGCGCCACGGTCGGCGTCATCGGCATTATCGTGGGATCCATCGCGCTGACGGGTATCGGACTTAAATTCTCGGACATTATCATTTCTCTTGCCGGCGGCAACCTGGTCATCGCCCTTGTGCTCGTGGCGCTCGCCTCCTTGGTGCTGGGCATGGGCGTGCCGGTAACGGCGGCCTATTTGATCACTGCGGTTTTGGCCGTTCCGGCCTTGGGCGACATGGGCGTCATGATTGTGGCGGCGCATCAGATCGTCTATTGGTTGAGCCAGGATTCGAACATCACCCCGCCGGTCTGTGTGGCGGCCTATGCAGGCGCGGCCATTGCGGGCTCGGATCCCTGGAAGACCGGATGGACGAGCTTTAAATTCGCCAAACTGCTCTACGTTATGCCGTTTCTTTTTGCTTTCACACCGGAGATCTTGCTTAAAAACTGGGACCTGACACCGGCTCAGGCGTTTCCCCTTCATAGTGTCGTTATGTCATTCTTCTCGGCTACCGTCGGCACCCTGGCCTTCTCGGCCCTCACCATGG
>JAABRJ010000425.1 GCA_011390985.1 Desulfobacteraceae bacterium | reverse complement strand
GAGAAGCGCGTCCAGGGTCCCGGGGGTAAACCGGGCCGCCGCCGCATCTGGCGGCCGCGCCTGGCTTTTCGATACCGCCGGGGGTGACGGCGGCGGTTGCGGCGCGGCGCTAATCACCGGCGGCGGTTTTTTCACCGGCTCGGAGGGTGCGGCAGGAGACGGCACCAGACCGGTTTTTTCAGGGCCGACCAGGGTCACGGCCAGTACCCGGTTTTCATTCAGCCACTGGGCGCGGACGTTTTTAACGGGGCCCGCGGTTATCAGGGTGAGCCCCACGACGTCATGCGGCAGCCCCGCCAGCGACAGGCTTTTCAGAAAGGGGCCGGCCACCCCGTTTTGGGGGACGGGGTCGACATGGTGTAGGTTGCGGAGGGCGATCAGGACCTCACGGGTATCGACCTGAACGACCTTGAAGGGAACCGGTCCGGGAAGGTGGATTTCGATTCGCAAGGGATCCGCCGAAAGTTCGATCCTTTCGATTCGATCCGACGGCTTCAGCGCGGCATGCCCGCCGGCGGGCATAAGAAGGCAGAGCACCAGCAGGGCCGCGCACAGGCAACTGGGCAACGGCCTCAATTTTAAAGCTCTGTGCCGCAAAAAAATCGGCCTGACCACGTCACTCTCCTGTCTGCAGGCGCTGATGACTGCAGCACTGCAAGGCGCTCTGCGGCAATCGCTGCCCGTCGGTGAATTCGACAGCGGCCTGTCCCGGAACGTCCGCTGCGGCCCTCACGTCCGATGGCTGGTCCCCACCCCGTGGACGGCGGCCTTGGGCAAATCGGGTTGGCGAAGCGCTGCCGGCCGCGCCCTCCGCCGCGGATTGCGGAGCGAGGAGGACGGCAGCGAAGGACCACAGCAAGCACTGTGCCATAAACTTGGATCGGTTGCGAAGGAGTGGAGGGGACGGGCGCGCACCGCCGGAGGCAGGGGAAAACCGTCGGCCGGCTGGCAGTTGCGGCTGGATTCGGGGCGGAATGGCGGGAGGTGCGGAGGACCGGCGACCGGCAGAGGGGATGTCAAACCTTTGGCAGAAGTGCAACCCCCAGCGCACGCGCCCGCTGCCTGCGGCTAAGGGGTTTCAGTGGTCTTTGCGGAGGCGGCCGGAGGCCGTCAGCGGGGTCAGCCGGCATCCGGCTCGAGCTTCATTTTTTTGATTTTTTCAACCAGGGTGGTGCGGTTCATCTGCAGGAGTTCGGCCGCCTTGGCTTTGATCCCCTTGGTCTGCTTGAGGGCTTGCAGAATCAGGCTGCGCTGGAAATTTTCAACTGCAGCGCTGAAGTCGATGCCCTCTGCAAGGTCCGGGACAGCGGCCGTCATAACCGCCGGTGCCTGGCCGCGAATCCGCTCGGGCAGGTCATCCACCTCAATGACCGGGTCTTCCACCAGCACCGACAGGCGTTCCATCAGGTTTTCAAGCTCGCGCACGTTGCCGGGCCACGCGTACTGCAGCAGCTTTTCCATGGCCGCATCGGTCAGGGCTTTCATCCGTTTGCGGTCCTGGCGTCTGCGCCCCCCCAGGCGGTTGAGAAAGAAGTTGACCAACAGCGGGATGTCGGTTTTGCGTTCACGCAGCGGCGGCACCGTGATGGGAATCACGTTGAGGCGGTAAAAAAGATCTTCCCGGAAGGTGCCGGCCGCCATGGAATGCCCCAGGTCCTTGTTGGTGGCGGCCAGGACGCGGATATCGACTTTTACGGTCCGGGTGCTGCCCACGCGCTCAAAGTTTTGCTCCTGCAGCACCCGCAGCAGCTTGACCTGCAGGTTCGGACTCATATCGCCGATTTCATCAAGAAAAATGGTGCCGCCATTGGCCATCTCGAAGCGCCCCATACGGGAACGGTGGGCGCCGGTAAAGGCCCCCTTTTCATGGCCGAACAACTCGCTTTCCAGCAACTCGCCGGGAATCGCGCCGCAGTTGATGACCACCAGCGGCCCGTTGCAACGGTCGCTGCGGCAATGGATTGCGCGCGCGATGAGTTCCTTGCCGGTGCCGCTTTCACCGGTGATCAGGACGGTGCTGTCGGCCTGGGCGACCTTCTCGACGGCCTTGAAGACCTGACGCATGCAGGGGCTTTCACCCACCAGATCGCAGAAGTGGGAACCCGGTGCGAAATCCTCCTTGCGCCGGCCGAACTTGGAGGGCTGACCCTTGGCGGCCGCTTTGGCCACCACCGCACCCAGTTGCTCGGGGGCCAGCGGAGCGGAAAGGTAGTCGAACGCCCCCCGTTTGATGGCTTCGACGGAATCGCGGATCGAGGCCTTTTTGGCGAAAATCACACAGGGGGTGGTGGGGCAGTTGGCTACGACATAATCCAGAAGATG
>JAABRJ010000424.1 GCA_011390985.1 Desulfobacteraceae bacterium | reverse complement strand
GGCGGTGCCCACGATGTCCACCAGCAGGTCTACGGCTTTCACCCATGCAAAAACCATGTCTTCCGGCAGCCCGCGCTGGGCGCGTGCCCAACCCGCTGCAAGTCTGTCGAAAATCGCCAGGCTGCGCTCTATGACCCGCGGGCAAAACGGGCCTTCCTGGATCAGCGCCCGGAGATCGGCGCTTCGCTGGGCCGGGCCCGCAGCGCCGATCGCTACGTTGACGCGTGTGGCGCTTACCCCCTGGACGCGGATCTCGCTGGGCTTGAGTTCAAACCCCGTCAGGGGCAGGCGGGCGAGCTCCATCTGGAGCCAGTCGGGCGGCACCCCGAGATCCACAAGGGCCCCTAGAACCCTCGCCCCGCTGATGCCGGCGAAACAGTCGAAATAGGCGATCATGACCGCACTGGGGCGCTTCGCGGGCGTTTGTCCGCCGACCCGAACCTCCGTGCTGTTCGCGTGGTTTTCAGCCATTGGCATGCAGCCGGACAATCTCCAGGACCAGCTCGGCGGTTTCCAGCATGTCGTCCAGCCGGACGTTTTCCCGGACGGTGTGCATGTCGCGCATGCCCGTGCCCAGCACCCCGGTCATGATTCCCTTCTGAAAGAAGACGTTGGCGTCGGCCCCGCCGCCGGTGGCCTTGGGCACCAGGCGGCGTCCGAGGTTGGCAGCCGCCTGTTGCGCCAGGGTCACCACCGGGTGGTCGTCGGGGATATGGGTGGCGGAAAAGTCCCGTTCGCAGCTGAACTCCAGGCGCGGCAGCGGACTTTGCGGGTCGGTTTTGGGATAGGCCGCCACGGCGTCCTCGAACCCTTGGACCATGGCGGACGTGACCCGCTCCAGCTTCTGCTCGTTGTGGCTGCGCACCTCTCCCTTGACCGTCACCAGGCTGGGGACGATGTTGGTGGCCATGCCGCCTTCGATCAGGCCGATGTTGCAGGTCGTCTCATGGTCGATGCGGCCGATGGTCTGGGCGGCGATGGCCCGGCTGGCCAGCCAGATGGCGTTGATCCCTTTTTCGGGGGCGGCGCCGGCGTGGGCGTCTTTGCCGTGAATCTTGAACTCCAGGTGGTTGGCCGCGGGCGCGCGGGTGACAATCCCGGCCGTGTCGGTGGCATCCAGGACGTACCCCAGGCGCGCGCTGATGAGGCTGAAGTCCAGGTGCTTGGCCCCCAGCAGCCCGACCTCCTCACAGACCGTCAGGACCACCTCCAGCGGACCGTGGGGCAGATCATCCTCGACAGTGACCGTCAAGGCCTCGAGCAGGATGGCGATCGCGCTTTTGTCGTCGGCCCCCAGGATCGTGGTGCCGTCGCTGGTAAAAAGGCCGTCGGCGAGGATCGGCCGGATGCCCTCGCCCGGCCCGACGGTGTCCATGTGGGCGTTGAGCAGCAGCGGCGGGCAGGGGCGGTTGCCGCCGAAGCGCGCGATCAGGTTGCCGCACTCGCCCCCGATCCGCTCATGGGCGCGGTCAAAAACAATTTCGGCCCCCAGGGCTTCCAGTCGTTCTTGAAGTTCAGCGGCCAGCCGGCCCTCGGAACGGGAGAGACTGTCGATTTTAACCAGGTCCATGAAGGTCTCGGTCATCCGTTGCGGCGTGATCATGGGCTTTGGGCTCCTATAATAACGTTTGACAAAAACCGGCCAGCCATAATAATAGGCTTGAATTCAACGCAGGCTTTGACACGGAAGTGCGCAGCTCACTGGTGGGGCTCCCGGACTTCAAATCCGGTGTGGGGCGTTAAAACCGTCCCGGGTGGGTTCGATTCCCATGCACTTCCGCCACCTTCCACCATCCTCTGGCCGTTCTCGACCGCGTCCCGCCCAAAAGCTAGCTTTTAAAGGGCCCGCCCATCACGGGCCGCGCCGCCTCAAAAAGCGGGCGCTTGCGCGGGGAAAAAAATGACCTCTCCTCGCCCATTCTCGCTGAAGGCGAAAAGCCCCGCGAAATTACCATAACCGCCCTCCCAATGCAATCATCGGGAAGGCAAACGGGCGCATCCCAGCCGCCCTCGGGGAATCGACCCCTCCGGCTGCCGGCCGCTGCTGGCAGGCTCAGACGGTCAGCAGCGCTTCGTCGTTTTTCAGGATCTCGGTCAGGGGCGCACCCCAATATTTCACCTCGATCCCGAGCCCTTTCAGCGTCTCGCTGGCACCCAGCTGGTCTGCGCAGGCCTTGCAGGCCGTGACATGCACCCCTGCGGCGATGGCCGCTTGGATCTGTTGCCGGACTGCCGGGCTGGCGCACACCAGGTTGACGGCGGCCCCCCAGACGATCAGGGTGACCTTCTCCCACCAGCCGTGGGCCAGTGCATTGACGGTGCACATCAACACCATTT
>JAABRJ010000421.1 GCA_011390985.1 Desulfobacteraceae bacterium | reverse complement strand
GGACCGCCGTGGGGTGGTGGGCGAAATCGTCGATCACGGTGACGCCGTTTTTGCACCCCCGGATTTCCTGGCGCCGCTTGGCCCCTCTGAAGGTCGCAATTGCAGCGGCCGTGGTTGCGGCGGGGATGCCGAGGTGGTCGGCGACGGCAATGCTGGCCAGCAGGTTGAGCAGGTTGTGCCCGCCGGGCAGGTCGGTTTCGAAATGACCATACAGCCGCCTGTTTTTGAAGACTTCAAAGGCGGTTCGCGGCGGCTGCAGACTGACGGTGCCCAGTCGCCAGGGGGAGGCCGGCTCGCGGCCATACAGTTCGATGCGGCAGCGCCGTCCGGTCAGCAAAGCGGCCACGTTGGGGTCCGCATCGTAGGCGATCAACGTGCTTTCGGCGGGCATTTGGGACAGGAGGCGGTAAAAGGCCGATTTTACGTGGTCCAGATCGCGGAAAATATCGGCGTGGTCGAATTCGACGCTCGTGAGCACCGCCAGGTGGGGAATATAATGGAGGAATTTGGGTCCCTTGTCGAAAAAGGCGGTGTCGTATTCGTCGCCTTCCAGGACGATCTGCGCCCCCCGCCCGAGACGGTAATTGCTGCCGAAATTCTGCAGGATGCCCCCGATCATGAAGCTCGGGTCCAGCCCGGCGGCGTGCAGGATCCAGGCAATCATCGCGGAGGTGGTGGTCTTGCCGTGGGTGCCGGTCACCACCACGGGTTTTTTGCCGGCGGCAAAAAAGTGATTGAGCGCCTGGGGCATGGAGCAGTAGGGCACCCCAAGCGCCAACATTCTTACGACTTCGGGGTTTTCGCGGCTGACGGCGTTGCCCACGACCACCAGGTCGGTGTCGCTGGAGATGTTGGCGCCGTCGAAGCCGTCGGCCAGGGCAATTCCTTTTTCGGCCAGGAACACGCTGATGGGGGGGTAGACCTTGTGGTCCGAGCCGGTCACGCTGTGACCGCTCTCCTTGAGCATGGCCGCCAGGGCCCCCATGGCGGTGCCGCAGGCGGCAATCAGGTGAATGTTGCATACGACGGCCGGTATGCGATTTGCTGTAGGTGAGGTCACGGAAGTTTTCCTTGATTCAGGCGCCAAACCCCGAGGACGCACGCTTTTGCACCCGCGGCGGGGGAAAGCACGCGCGCCGCTTGAAACGCCAGTTGATTTCGGTTTATTATGGAAAGTATTCAGGGCCCCGCCCATCGTCCAACGATGGGGATGCCGGTGGGGCTGGCGGCGGCGCGGCGCCCACAACCGCCGACATGGCCGTCGAGGAGGGGTATGGACGCAGAGCTTAAGCAGGTTTTGATCGATTTTGCAAGCAGCGGCGGGCGGATCACGGTGCTCAGCGGTGCGGGGATTTCCGCCGAAAGCGGGATTCCCACCTTCCGGGGCCCGGAAGGCTACTGGACCGTGGGGGCGGCCGAATACCACCCCCAGGAGATGGCCACCCTGCGCATGTTTCGCCATAGCCCCGACGAGGTCTGGGCATGGTACCTTTACCGCCTGGGGGTCTGCCGCGCCGCATCACCCAACCCGGGGCACCACGCGCTGGTGCAAATCGAAGGGCTTTTCGGGGAGCGCTTCACCCTGATCACCCAGAACGTCGACGGCCTGCACCTGCGGGCCGGCAGCAGCCCGGAGCGAACATTCCAGATTCATGGCAACGTTTTTTTCATGCGCTGCGCCGGCGGGTGCGGCAACGCTGCGCTGCCCATCCCGGGGGCCGTCCCGGGCAAGGCCCGGGGCGAGAAGCTGACCGCGACGGACCGGGAGCTGCTGCGCTGCCCGAAATGTGGTGGTTGGGCGCGGCCCCACGTGCTCTGGTTCGACGAGTATTATGATGAAGCCTCTTATCGCTTTGAAAGTGCCCTGCGGGTTGCCGGCGAAACCGATCTGCTGATTACCGTGGGGGCTTCCGGGTCCACCAACCTGCCCAACCAGGTGGCCCTTGGGGTGCGCCGTGCGGGCGGCATTCTGGTGGATGTCAATGTCGCGGAGAACTATTTTTCGCGCCTGGCCCTGTCCGGCGGCCGCGGGTTTTTCTGCCGGGGGGCTAGCGGCCGCGTGCTGCCCGAGGTTGCCGAGGTGTTGCAGGCCGGCGCCTCGCGAACCAAACCGACTGACGTTTCGCCGCCGCCTGGTTAGATCTTCAGGGTCGCGACAAAAAAAAATTGACAGGCAAGGGGATGGATTGTTTTTTCCGAAGACCCACGTCCATGCCCGGTTTGAAACGCACGCAGCGGAGGCGGCAGCCACCCATATGACCAAGTCCAGTTTTTCCAAGCCGTTCAGCCGGATGCTGGCCTACATGCTGGGCCGCCGGCCGGATGAATTCGGGCTGG
>JAABRJ010000420.1 GCA_011390985.1 Desulfobacteraceae bacterium | reverse complement strand
CGGCGGCCCTGGCGCTTTACCGCGGGTTCGTGGCGGACCTGCTGGAAACGCTGCGGCCGGTCGGCCGGTCGGTGATCGGGTGCTGCACCCCGGCCTCGGCGTGCCGCGCCGTGGCCGCCTGGATGGCGCCGCTGGACGGCGTCTATCCCCAAACCGGCGCAGACCTCGGGGCGCGCATGGCCGACGCCTTTGGCCGCGCCTTTGGCGACGGTTTCAGGCGGGTGCTGCTGGTCGGCAGCGACCTGCCGGACCTGCCGGGCGCCGTGTTCGAAGCGGCGTTTGCGGCCCTGGGGCATCACCATGCGGTGATCGGCCCGACCCTGGACGGCGGCTACTATCTCATCGGGTTTCACCCGCAAACCTTTCTGCCGGCGGTTTTCCAGACTATCCCGTGGGGTACGACGCGGGTGCTGGCCGAGACCCTTGCCGTTTTTCGGCGCCACGGGCTGAGCGTCCACCAGCTGCCCGTCTGGCGCGACATCGACGATCTGGACGACCTGATCGCTTTCGCGCGGCGTCCCTTCGCCGCTGCGCCGGCCCCCCGAACGCGGGAGGTCCTGGCAGGCCTCGACCTGGATGGCCGGAAAGTGCCGCCGGCAACCTGATCTCGTCCCCCGGCGCGGACACGCCGTTCGCAGGGCGCTATAAATTGGTTGAATTCGGGTGGGATCTATACTATCCATCTGGCCATGGACACCCATCTGCGGACGGATAAATGAAAGGAAGGCACCCTATGGCCACCCAACCTGTCAAGGTTTACTCGCTCAGCACCTGCAGCCACTGCAGGGCAACCAAAAAATTTCTAGCCGAGTGCACGGTCAAGTATGAGTTTGTCGATGTCGACACCCTGGACGGTGAAGAGCGTGCCGCGATTGTGGAGGATGTGAAGAAATTCAACCCCAAGTGTTCGTTTCCGACCATCATCATCGGCGAGAAGGTCATCGTGGGCTACAAGGAAGACGAAATCAAGGAGGCGCTTGGACTGTGATGGATGCTGAAGAACTCTACGAGATGCTCAAAAAGAGCCAGGAACCCAAAGGCTATTACTTCAACAAGGACCGCGAGCGGGTCATGGATCTGATGGCGGCGCTGCTCTTCAACAAGCAGCGCTACGGCTACATGGGCTGCCCCTGCCGGCTGGTCTCGGGCGACAAGCAAAACGACCGCGACATCATCTGCCCGTGCGTCTACCGCACCCCCGACGTCGAGGAGTTCGGCAGCTGCTACTGCAACCTGTACGTCTCCAAGGAGTGGAACGAGGAAAAAATCCCCCACCCTTACGTGCCGGAAAGACGCCCGCCGGAAAAGATCCTGCTCTAAGCTGTATCCGCTACGCCGGCGGGGTGCGCTCAGCGCCTCGCCGGGCCTTTTTCAGCCGAACTCATCATAGCTGATCATTTCCGGCTCGACCCCCAGGCTGTCCAGCATTTTTCTGACCGCGCTGAGCATCATCGGCGGGCCGCAGAGGTAGTACTCGATTTCCGTCGGGTCCTCGTGGCCGCTGAGGTACAGGTCGTAGGCCACCTGGTGGATAAAGCCCACAGGGCCCTCCCAGTCGTCTTCGGGCTGGGGCTCGGAGAGCGCCACGTGGTAGGAGAAATTGGGGTGCCGGCGCGCCAGATCCTGAAACTCCTCGTCGTAGAACATCTCCTGGCGCGAACGGGCCCCGTACCAGAAGGTGATCCGGCGCTCGGTGTGCTCGCTTTCCAGCTGATGGCGGATGTGGCCGCGCATGGGCGCCATGCCGGCGCCGCCGCCGATAAAACACATTTCACGCTCGGTGGGTTTGACGAAAAAATCGCCGTAAGGGCCGCTGACCGTCACCCGGTCCCCCGGTTTGAGGCTGAAGGTGAACGACGAGCCGACACCCGGCGGCGCGTCGCTTCCCGGCGGCGGGGTGGCGATCCGGATGGTGAAGCGCAGCAGCTTTTCGCTGGGCGGGTTGGCCAGCGAATAGGCCCGGCAGCAGGGCTCCTCGGCCTGGGCTTTGAGCTTCAGCAGACCGAAGCGGTCCCAGGCGGCGCGGTAGCGCTTGTCGATGTTGAACTCCTCGAAAGAGGCCCGGTATTCCGGGATGTCGATCTGAACGTAGGCGCCGGCCTCGAAGGGCATCTCCTCGCCAGGGTCCAGCCGCAGCTGAAGCTCCTTGATGAACGTGGCCACATTGGCGTTGGAAACCACCGTCGCGTTGTACTTGCGGATATTGAAAATCTCGTCGGGGAGCCGGATGCTGAGATCTTCCTTGACCTTCAGTTGGCAGGCGAGGCGCACGCCCTGCAGCCGCTCTTTGCGCCCCACGAGCGACAGCTCGGTGGGCAGGATATCCCCGCCGCCGGCCGTCA
>JAABRJ010000419.1 GCA_011390985.1 Desulfobacteraceae bacterium | reverse complement strand
CAGCTGGGTGCTGAAAAGATCGGTGGCGGCCATGCGCTGAAGCATCTGCCCCCGATCCGGCCATGCCCCCAGGGCGAAGAGGCCTGCCGATTCGCCGAGGCTGTACCCGATGACGGCGTCCGGGGCGGCGACGAATTCGCGCACGAGGGTGGTCATCAGGCCGCCGTGCATGACCTGCCCGAAAATCATCTGCAGCGGGTAGGCCGCAATCCGCGCGCCGGCATCCTTTTCCCAGCCGGGGCCCCAGGCGGTGCGGCGGGGCAGGAAGCAGTCGGG
>JAABRJ010000418.1 GCA_011390985.1 Desulfobacteraceae bacterium | reverse complement strand
CCGTGGCGGCGTCCAGGCGCCGCAGCACCGCGGGCCAGCGCACGCCGATGGTCCGCCCCATGCCCAGAAAATGGTTGCCGCTGCCGGGGTAGACAAAGGCCATCGCGCCGCCGGGACCCAGCGGGGCAGGGGTGAAGCAGACGCCCTCGGGGCCGTTGCAGCGCACGGCGGCAGCGTCCCGGACGGCCCTGCGGGCCTCGGCGAGCCAGTGCCGCAGCCGGTCGGTGCCCCCGGTGATGATCGCCACCCCCAAGGTTGCGGCGCTGTCCGGCGGCGCGGCCTGGTGCCAGCTGCGGGCCAGGGATTCGATCGTGGGGGCCGGCCCCTGCTGTCGGACGTGGGCTTCCAGGCGCTCCAGACCGGCGGCGAGCCCCTCGCGATCGCTGGCGCTGACGCCGAAAAGACCCCAGGGCAGTTCGCCTGCCGGCTGCCGGCCCCCGGGGTAAGTTTTTTCGTATGCAGCTGCGGCCGGCGCTGATTCGACCCCCTCAAGGAGGACGTGCATGCAGCCCCCTTCGGGGGTTATGGACGCGACCACGGCGCGGCGCGCGCCCTCGCGGCGGTCGCGCACCCAGTACTGGGGGAAGGCCGGGAAATGAAACGGGCCGTGATGCCAGCGCTCATCGGCCGGTTCGCTGAAACCGGGCAGCGGCGGGATCATGTCGTGGTAGAGGCAAAGGGCGGCCTTGACGACCCCGGCCAGGCCGGCGGCCGCGCCGGTGTGGCCGACGATCGCTTTCAGGCTGCCGACGGCACAGGCAGCGGGGGCGGCCGCTTGCCCGGGTTGCTGAAAAAAGCGGTGCAGCGCCGCGCACTCCAGCGCGTCTTCGGCCGGGTCGCCGCTGCCGTGGGCTTCAAGATAGCTGACGGATGCGGGCGACGCACCGCCGTCGCTCAGGGCGCGCCCCAGGGACCGGCAGTAGGCCGCTTCGTCGGGCAGGCCGGCGGGGATGGCGCCCCCGTCGGCGGCGCCGACCCCGCCGACCACCGCATAGACGCGGTTGCCGTCGGCCAAAGCCTGGTCCAAACGCTTGAGCACCAGCGCCACGGCGCCCTCGCCGGGCAGGGTCCCGTCGGCCCCGCGGTCGAAGGGACGCACGGCGCCGCCGGCACCCAGGGGGCGGATGCCGTGACGTGCGGCCAGGTTGCGGACATCGGCGCTGATGTCCACGGCGCCCACCAGGACGGCGTCGAGTTCGCCCTGCTGCAGCGCGCGCACCCCGATTTCAAGCGCCCGCACACCGGCCGCGGCTTCGGCTGAAACGGTGAAGGTCGGGCCTCCCAGGCGGAACTCGCGGGCGACCCGGCTGGCGACGATGCCCCCGAGCGCCCCCAGGGTGCGCACCGCGGTCAGCGGCGGGCCGCAGGCGTCGGCCAGAGCGGTCTGCCAGCGTGCCAAGGCCTGGGAATCGAGGCCGAGGCGGTAGCGGGCGTTCCACGCGGCGGCGGCCTGCAGGAGGTGCCAGCGCAGGTGAAAATCGGTGGCCGCGAAATCGAAGTCGATCCCAATCACTGCGCTCATGCGCGGCCGCTCCGGCCGGCCGTCGAAGCCGGCGGCCTGCATGGCGCCAGCCGCGGCCTTGAGCATCAGCAGCTGCTGGGGCAGGAGATCGGCGATTTCGTTGGGGGCGATGCGGAACTCTCCGACCCCCACCGTCAGGGTCTCCAGAAAGGCCCCCCGGCTGCCGGCGTTTCCGAGGAGCTCTGCGGCCGCGGCTTCAGCCCCTTTCCAGCGCAGGGGCGGCCTGGGGGCGATGGCCGGGTCGCCGGTGAAAACGGCTTCCTGAAAGGCGCGCAATCCCTCCAGACCCCCGAAAATGGTTTGCATGCCGACGATGGCCACCGGCGACCCCGTCGACACCGGGGTTTCCACCGCCGCGCGGGCGGTGCGGGGAGGCGGGGGGACGGCCGGATCGGGCTCGATGAACTCTTCGAGCAGCATGTGGGCGTTGATGCCGCCGAAGCCAAAGGCACTCACGGCCGCTCTGCGGGGCTGGTCGGATGCACGTCGCTCCCAGACGGCGGGGTCCGTCTGAACCCGGAAAGGGCCGTCCAGCAGC
>JAABRJ010000417.1 GCA_011390985.1 Desulfobacteraceae bacterium | reverse complement strand
CAGCGTCGGCGAATCGGTAAAAGAAGCCGTGCTGGCCCAGTGGTTCAAGCAGGAGGGTGAGCAGGTCCAGAAGGACGAGGCCCTGTTCGTGCTGGAAACCGACAAGGTGACCCTGGAGGTGGTTGCCGAAGCCGACGGTGTGCTCGCCATCGCCGTAAAAGAGGGCCAAACCGTTGCCATTGGCGCGGTCGTGGGCACCATCGACACGGCCGCGGCACCCGCCGCGGCGGCCGAAAAACCGTCGCCGCCGGAGGCCAAACCGTCCGCCGAAGCCCCGCCGGCGGTCGACCAGGCACCGGCCAAAGCCGCCGCGCCGCCCCCGCAGAAAGAGACCGGCAGCCCCGCGGCGGCGGCGCCGGATACCCTGCCGCCTTCGGTGCGACGCCTGGTGGCGGAGAAAAAAGTCGATATCAGCCAGGTCTCCGGCACCGGCCCCGAGGGGCGCATCACCAAGGGGGATGTGCTGCTCTTTCTGGAGGCGGCCGAAGCCGCCCCGCCTTACGCAGCGGCCACCGAGATGGCTGCTGATGCCCGGGGCGCCGCGCAACCGGCTGCCGAAGACGTCCTGACCCGGCGCAAGCCCATGAGCCCCATCCGCCAGCGGATTGCCGTGCGCCTGCTCGAAGCCAAGCAGAGTACGGCGATGCTGACAACTTTCAACGAGATCGACATGAGCCGGGCGATGGCCCTGCGCAAACGCTACAAGGACGATTTCCAGAAAAAGTTCGGCGTCGGGCTGGGGTTTATGTCCTTTTTCGTCAAGGCGTCGGTGGACGCCCTGAAAGCCTGCCCTGAAATCAATGCCTACATCGACGGCCGGGACATCCTCTACCACGACTATTGCCACCTCGGCATCGCCATCGGCTCCGAGCGCGGCCTGGTGGTGCCGGTGATCCGCCACGCCGAGCGGCTGGGGTTTGCCGGGATCGAGCAGGCCATCGTCGATTACGTGGTCAAAATCCGTGAAAACCGCCTGGAACTGGCCGACCTGGAGGGTGGCACCTTTACCATCAGCAACGGCGGGGTCTACGGGTCGCTGCTCAGCACCCCCATTCTCAACCCGCCCCAGAGCGGCATTCTGGGGATGCACAAAATTGAAAAGCGCCCGGTGGTGGTGGACGATCAGATCGTCATCCGGCCCATGATGTACGTCGCCCTGAGCTATGACCACCGCGTCGTCGATGGCAAGGGAGCCGTCGGCTGCCTCAAGCGAATCAAGGAATGCCTTGAAAACCCGGAACGCATCATGATGGAGATCTAGCCATGGCAGACAAGAATCGGCTTGACCTGGTGGTGGTCGGCAGCGGCCCCGGAGGATACGTTGCGGCCGTGCATGCGGCGCGCCTGGGGTTGACGGTGGCCTGCGTTGAAAAAAACCCGCGCCTGGGAGGGGTCTGCCTGAATGTGGGCTGCATTCCCAGCAAAGCCCTGCTGGACAGCAGTGAGTTCTACCACCTGGCCAAAGACAAGCTGGCCGGCCATGGCGTCCAGACCGGACGGGTGGGGCTGGACCTTGGCGCCATGATGGCCCGCAAAGACAAGGTCGTTGCGGAGTTGACCGGCAATGTGCAAAAGCTGCTGGAAAACCACAAAGTCCAGATTGTGCAGGGTCAAGCCCGGCTGAGCGGACCGGATCAGGTGACGGTGGCGCCCGCCGACGGCGGCAAGCCGCAGACCCTGACGGCCGGGGCCATTCTGCTCGCCACCGGAAGCGAGCCGGTGGCCGTCCCGGGCTTGGCCTTCGACCATGAGCGCGTGGTCAGCTCCACCGAGGCGCTGGCATTCGATGCCGTTCCCAAGCACCTCGCGATCGTCGGCGGCGGTTACATCGGGTTGGAACTCGGGTCGGTCTGGCAGCGGCTGGGCGCCAAGGTCACCGTCATTGAAATGTTGCCGCAGATCGCTGCCGGGCTCGACGGCCAGATCGGCCGTAAACTCAAGCAGGTGTTGACTCGACAGGGCTTCGTTTTCCGTCTGGGCACCCGGGTGACCGAGGCCAGCGTCAAAGGCAAGACAGTGCGTGTCAGCCTCGCAGGCGGCGACCAGGCCGAAACCATCACCTGCGACCGGCTGCTGGTGGCCGTGGGCCGCCGGCCCCTGACACGCGGCCTGGGGCTCGAGGCGGTGGGGGTCGAGACCGACCCCAAGACCGGCCGGGTGCTGGTGGATGCGGCCTATCGGACCAAGGTGCCGACCGTTTACGCCATCGGCGATCTGGTGGCGGGGCCCATGCTGGCTCACAAGGCTTCAGCCGAGGGCCTGGCCGCCGCCGAAGTCATTGCCGGGCGCTCCAGTGAGGTCAACTACGACGCCATTCCTGCGATCGTCTACACCTGGCCCGAGGTCGCCGC
>JAABRJ010000416.1 GCA_011390985.1 Desulfobacteraceae bacterium | reverse complement strand
GGGGCAGGTAGAGAAATCCCATCGTCAGGAGGGCCATTGCGGCGATCAGGGGGTGCGTACGCCTCATACGTAGGCGATTTCCTTGCTGCGGCGGCGGTAGAGTTGAAGGCTGATCATCGTCAGGACCATCAGGGCCATGCTCACCGCGGCGCCGAAGGGCCAGTCGCGGCTGGTGCCGAACTGCTGCTGGATGAGGTTGCCGACCAGCATGTACTTGGCCCCGCCCAGCAGGTCCGGGACCACGAACATGCCCATGGCCGGGACGAAGGTCAGGACGATCCCCACCGAGAGGCCCGGCAGGGTCTGGGGCAGAATCGCCTGGGTGAAGACCCGGGTGCGCCCGGCGTACAGGTCGTTGGCGGCCTCCACCAGGGTCCAGTCCAGGCGCTCCACGCTGGCGTAAAGCGGCAGTGCCACGAAGGGCAGGAACATCGAGACCATGCCGATGTAGACTGCAAAGGCGTTGGGGTAAAGCGGCGCCCCTTCGGCGATGAACCCGAAATAGGCCGCCAGCCGGGCGAAGGGCAGCTCCGGGGCCAGGATCAGAAACCAGGCGTAGGTGCGGATCACCATGTTGGTCCAGAAGGGGATGATCACCAGCGTCAGCCACAGGTAGCGGCTGCGCGCGGGCCGGGCGGCGATGAAGAAGCACAGCGGGTAGGAGAGGATCACGGAGATCAGGGTCGTGAAGAAGGCCACCACCACCGAGCGCCACAGGATCGTGAGGTAGTCGGCGGTCCAGCCGAACAGGCTGAAGCCGGCCAGACGCTTGTAGCTTTCCAGGGTGAACTGCCACTCCAGCTGCCCGTAGCTGCCCCGGGTGGCCAGGCTCACCCCCACCAGCACGAGTCCCGGCAGCACGATGAAGAACACCAGCCAGAGCATGCCGGGGATCAGAAACAACGCCCCGCGTTCCAGCAGGCTGCGGCGGGTGGTCAGTTCCCCATACCAGACCAGCAGCTTACTCATTGTCCACCTCGTCCAGCGGCACCAGCCGGCCGGGCAGCAGCTCGAGCCACACCTGGTCCCCAGGCTTCAGGCGCCGGTGGCGGTTGGTGCGGATCCGCAGCGGCCCGGGATCCAGCCACAGGTCGACATTGGTGCCGCGATAGATCGTTTCGGTCACGCAGGCGCGAATGCCGTTGACCGCCGGCCGGCTCTCGGCGATCTGGATCCACTCGGGGCGGATCGCCACGGTGCCCTTTTGCCAGGGCGGGGTTTTTTCCAGCTGCAGAAAACCGATGGGGGTGCGGATGCCGTCGGCCTCGCGTTCGGCCGTGATCAGGTTGGCGGCCCCCAGGAACTGGGCGACGTAGCTGTTTTTGGGGGTTTCGTAAACCTCCTCGGGCGTCCCCAGCTGGATGATGCGGCCCCCGCGCATGACCGCCAGACGGTCGCTGCAGACCAGGGCTTCGCTCTGGTCGTGGGTGACCAGGATAAACGTTTTTTTCAGTTTGCGCTGCAGCCGGCGCAGATCCACCTGCACCTGCGCCCGCAGGCGGGCGTCCAGGGCCGACATTGGTTCGTCGAGCAGCAGAATCTCCGGTTCGTTGACCAGCGCCCGGGCCAGGGCCACGCGCTGCTTCTGACCGCCCGAAAGCTGATGGGGAAAGCGGCTGCGCATCTCTTCGAGGCCCAGCATCTCCAGCCGGCGGTTGACCCGGCGGTCGACTACTTCGCCGGAAAATTTGCGTGAGCGCAGCCCGAAGGCGACGTTTTCGAAGATGTTCAGATGGGGGAAGAGCGCATAGCTCTGAAAAACGGTGTTGACCTGGCGTTTGGCGGCCGGCAGGGCCGTGATGTCCGCGCCGGCCAGGCGGACCGTCCCCGAATCGGGCAGCTCCAGCCCCGCGATGATCCGTAGCAGGGTCGTCTTGCCGCACCCCGAGGGCCCCAGGAGAGTAAAAAACTCGCCGGTCCTGACGGCCAGGTCGACATCTTTGAGGGCCGGCACATCCCCGAAACGCTTGGTGATGTTGCGGACCAGCAGCCCCTGGCTGTCGTCGGAAGGTTGCGCGGCCTCCATATTTTTCACGAGCGGCGGTGCCTTTTTGAATTCAAGGGAGTTCGGCATCGAAACGATTTTCCGATGTTTGGGTCACGAGGTCAAAACTGGCTGCCCCAGCAAAAAATGGCAACTCAACAACACGAATTTGATAAATTCAAACATGGTTTTCGCTTGAAATCAAATTGTTTTATTGACAAGAAAAAGGGCGGGGTAAAAATTTCGCAACCGGCGTGTCGGGTGCGCAGCACCAGCGGGCTGCGGCGGGTGTGGCGGGCGAATCGGGCAAGGACCCCAACCCCGGCGATGGATCGCCAGCGGCTGCAGATCCATTTTGAGGAGGCTTG
>JAABRJ010000415.1 GCA_011390985.1 Desulfobacteraceae bacterium | reverse complement strand
CAGCTCTTCGCGGATCGCCAGCAGGTTTTCCAGGGCCGCGCGATACCGCAGGTACTCTTCCTTGGCGGAGATATCGTGCGCGACAGCCTCGGTGTGCAAAAAAGCGTCGATGGTCCGGTTCTTTCCGTTGCGGTTGCCGGCGGTCAGATCGACGCGGCCATCGCCGCAGGCCAGAAAACAGTGGACCATGGGCACGTAGGGCAGTTGAAAGGTCTCCAGGAGGGCCTGCGTCCCGGTCACGAGCGCCTCGGTCATGGCATAGATGCCGATATGCTTGGCCACGGGCAGGTCCAACTCCACTGCCAGGGCCGCGATGACGGCATGTTTGGTGGTGCAAGTGCCCTTCTGCTCCTTGAACAGAATCATCGGATCGTCGGGATCGGAGTTGTACCCGTAGGGCAGCCCCCGGACATAGGCGCAGGCCGCGTGAAAGCTCTGAACGCCGCGCGCCAGAAAGGCGGCCGCCATGGGGCCGGCGCCGCTGATCGGTTTTTCGGGAAACGTGTCATGGGGTCTCATGCGCAGTGCTCCTTGAATTTGTTCTGCAACCCGTTGGTCATCGGCCTGAACGCCCAAAAGGTCACGATTGCGGGGATCCTAAGCCGTGCGTGTTAGGATTGGATGAAATCGCCCACGGAAAAAAATAACGTTCCAGCCCTCCCCACCGTTTTTGGAACCACACACAATAAACATACCGAATTCTAATCCTGTGCTCACAGGCGGGCGCTATGCTCTCCGTCATCTTTGGATGAAAACGCTTTTTGCAGAGGATGCCCCCATGAACGATCTGCCCGCCGCCATCGAAATTGACTGTGTGAACAAGACTTTTGGCAAGCGCCAAGCCCTTCGGAGAGTCAGCATTCGGATCGCGGCCGGCGAAATGGTCGCACTGATCGGACCCTCCGGGTCCGGCAAATCGACCCTCTTGCGGCAAGTGTCGGGACTGCTCGCCGGCGACCGGGACTCGGGCAGTATCCGGATTTTCGGCCGCCAAGTTCAAAAAAACGGTTCCATATCGCCCGACATCCGGAGCATCCGCTCCGAGGTCGGTTTCATCTTTCAGCAGTTCAATCTCGTGGGGCGCCTGCCGCTGTTGACCAACGTCATGGTCGGGATGCTGCCGCGGGTCGGCACCTGGCGAAGCCTGCTGGGCTGGTTTAGCCGGGATGAAAAACGGCGCGCGATGGAGGCGCTGAGCTGTGTGGGCTTGGCGGAATACGCCGCCCAGCGGGCCAGCACCCTATCCGGGGGGCAGCAGCAGCGCGCGGCCATCGCCAGAGCGGTGGAGCAGCGCGCGCGCATCATTCTGGCCGACGAGCCGATCGCTTCGCTGGACCCGGAGTCGGCCCGCATGGTGATGGAGTGCCTCACGGCCCTCAACCGCAACGATGGCGTCAGCGTTCTGGTGAGTCTGCACCAGGTTCAGTTTGCGCTCCAGTATTGCCCGCGATCCATTGCCATGAAAGAAGGCCGGATCGTGTTCGACGGGCCCAGCGAAGCGCTCACGGCTGCCGCGCTGCGCAATATTTACGGCTTGAAGTCGGCCGAGTTCAACCTCGACGGGACCACGCCCATAAAAATCGGTGTGCGCGGTCAACGGCCGGCCCTGGCGGCCGGGGTCTAACCCCAGCGGTGCAGCCGGCATCCAGGCGCCACCCAGATCCTGCTCATCAGGGCTTTTAAATCAAATCGCAATCTTGAAAGGAGAAAGAAAATGAAAAGCATTTTGCAGGCGTTGATCTTCGGGCTGATTGCTGCGGTCGTCCCCTGGGCCGACACGGTCTCGGCGGAGGACGATCTCAAAGAAATCACCCTTGGCATCATCCCCACCGAATCCACATCTTCCGCCATGACAGGCTTTGAGCCGTTCCGGGCCGATATGGAAAAGGCCCTGGGAATTCCGGTTAAGCTGTTCATGGCGCCGGATTACGCCGGGGTGATCGAGGCCATGCGCTTCAACAAGGTCCAGATCGCCTGGTTTGGCAACAAATCCGCCATCGAGGCCGTCAACCGCGCCGATGGCGAGGTTTTCGTGCAGACCGTGGACGTCACCGGCAATCCGGGCTACTGGTCGCTCATCGTGGTCCACAAGGACAGCCCGTTTCAGACCATCGAGGACATCATCCGCGACGGAAAAAACCTCACCTTCGGCAATGGGGACCCCAACAGCACCTCCGGCTATCTCATTCCCACCTATTACATCTGGGGCCAGCACGGCATCGATCCGAACAAGCACTTCAAGCTGGTACGCAGCGCCAATCATGAAACCAACCTGATGGCGGTGGCCAACAGGCAGGTGGACTTTGCCACTAACAACACCGAAAATTTGGACAAGTTTGCCAAAGCCCACCCCGACCTGATCAAAAACGTGCGGATCGTCTGGAAAAGCC
>JAABRJ010000414.1 GCA_011390985.1 Desulfobacteraceae bacterium | reverse complement strand
TGATGTGCGGCACGTTGCGAAACCCCAGGAAGACATCGCTGACGTAAACCCCGCGGGCGACCACCTCCTGAAACCAGCGCTGGTCGCTGTAGTTCACACCCGCCAGCTCGTACGGACCGACATAGTGCTGCTGGCGGCCGGCGGCGTCCACCACCCCAAGGTCCACAAAACCGCCGAAAGCGGTTTTGAGATGGCCGAGAATCTGTTCCAGCCGCCGGAGGTCCTGCAGCTCCGCGATGCCGTTGTCCTGCACGATAAAGTTCAGCGCGGCGGCCCGCCCGGTGAGAAAGAAGGAAATCGACAGTTTGGTATTGGACACCAGCCGGGAGGTTTGCAGCAGAACATCGGACATGATGGCCTTCTGGGTGACATTGTAGTCCACCGCGGTGATGCTCAAAAGGGGCACCAGGGCGACCCCGGCGATGAGCAGCACGGCCCGCTTCCAGATGCGGCGGAAGTTGAACATGTGCTTGAAGGGCCAGTCCTGGCCATCATTTCGATCCCAGAAATCCGGTTTGAATTTGGCCCACAGCGCCATGCGAGATTTCCTTTTCCCGGGGGGCGGCCGCCCCCCGGATCCATGAGCAGGCTAGTCCGCCGTTTTTTTGCGTTCCTGAATCTTCGCGTTGGCGCGCTTGAGCGTATCGCTGAGCACATCGATATCGACCGGCTTCTGCAGGTAGGCGAAGGCCCCCAGCTGCATGCAGACCTCCCGGTCGGCCTCGCTGCCGTGCCCGGTCAGGATGATGACCTCGATCTCCGGGCGGGTGGTCTTGACCCGCCGCAAGACCTCGATGCCGTCGATGCCGGGCATCTTGAGATCCAGGATCATCACCTCGGGCTCGTCCTCCTGGACCATGCTGAGGGCCGTTTCACCGTCGTAGGCCACCGCCGAGCCCATGTCGCGCATCAGCAGGCGCTCCGAGAGGGTCTCGACGAATTCGCGCTCGTCGTCCACCAGCAGCAGCTTGGCGGGCAGCTGGAAATCGAATCTGCGATAGATGTCCGACTGATGAAAGTCTTTCCCGACGCCGGTCTGCACCGCGGTCACCCCCGGGACTTGCATGACGATGGCCGTAAGCTCATCTTCCAGCCGGCTGAGCATCAGCACGTGTTTGTTGATGGTCAAGGTGACGGCCCCTTTCGACGCCGTGACGCCGACGTTGTGCCCCTCGGCGGCGAGCCGGACCTCGACCTGGGCGGCCAACCGGAAATCGGCCACGGCCTGACGGGAAGCCGCCGTGGGTGCGACCGCCGCGCTGCCGCAGTACTCGCCGATCAGGGCGGCCGCCTCGGCGACCGTTTTCTTGTCCATCGGCACGACGATGTCGTAAAGCCCGGTTTCCCACGGGTCCTTGACCCCATGGATGGTTTCGACCCAACCGGCACGTTCTTCGTCGTCATGCCGGATGATCCGCAGCGCCTCCTTGGCGGACACCCCGCGGGCGGATTGCCCCTCGGCGACCCTGTCCTTCAGGCTCGCAATCAAACACACCCGCAGGATGTGGCTCACGGTCTGCGGGATCAAATGGGTGCTGAATCCGCACAGCAGCATGCTTTCCTCGACCAGCAGTTCCGCCAGGGAAAGCCGCAGGTGGGCGATGGCGTTCTCCTTCTCGTGCGTAAACTTGTTGAAAACCGAGGACCGGCCCGTAAAGGCCCGTCGAATCTTGTTTTCGGGAATACCGCAAAGCCGACCGGCGCCGGCGATGACATCCTCGTCACTGAGCTTGCGGTAGCCGGTTTGCTCCAAGACCTCCCGGGCGACCGCCTCCTCCTTGCAAAACACGCCGCCAAACAGTGAGATAACGGACATGCTGACCCCCTTTGATGTTTTGGCCGCTTCAGGCAAGGCGGCAGACGGTAACGAGCGGACAGGCTTTTTCCGTGCTGTTGCGGTGGGCATCCGCGTGAATCCCCGCAATCGCCTTTTCCATTGTCGCAAAAATATGGTCGGTGCCGATCTTGGCCAGCAGGTGGGTGCGCTTGAAGACCTTCATGACGGATTCATTGACCCCGCTGAAGGAAATCTCGACCCCGGCGCTGCGGATACGATCCACCAATAATGATAGCGTTTCTTCCCCTGAAGCGTCAATATCGTTTATGCCGTTGGAGGCAATCACGATGTGGCGCAGCTGCTTCTTGGCGAGCATCAATTCGGTGATCTGGTCGTCCAGGTAGCTGGCGTTGGCGAAAAAAAGCGGCCCGTCGAAGCGGATGACCGAGATGTGCGGACACTCCTGGAGCCCGTGGGTCAGGACGCAGCGCAGGGCCTGGTCATCGCTGCGCGCCAGCGACACCACGGTCGGCCGCATGCTCTTGTAGAGAAAGACCAACAGCGAGAGAACCACCCCGATTATGATGCCCTTGTCTAGATGCGGGGCAAAGACCAGGG
>JAABRJ010000413.1 GCA_011390985.1 Desulfobacteraceae bacterium | reverse complement strand
TTCCTCTGTGCCGGCGAAGCAGCCCGATCCCCCGCCGGCGGCGGCGGCAGGGGGCGCACCTTTCGGTCCGGACCACCTACACCGCCTGCGGCCACGGTTCGACCGGATCCATGCAGGCGCCGAAGTCGGCGATGATTTCCTGGAGATCGACGTCCCTGATATGCATTTACGTCAGCACCCCGTCGTAAAACCAGTGTGCCAGCCCGCCGCGGCAATCCGAAATAGGCCGAGTTGCAGGTTTTCAGAACCAGTGCGGTGATGGGCGGGTCAAACAGGACGAGCTCCGCCAGGCTGGCCATGGAGGCTTCGGGATCCTCCACCAGGGTCAGGATCCGGCTCGCCACCCGGGGCATGGGGTTCAGATCCGAAATTCCATTGATCAGCTTCTGAACGTGGCTCATACCTTTATCTCCCCTCGGCCCGAAATCTTGATGAACGTTTCCCCGGTTTGAATGTTGAGCCTGACCGTGCGGTTGACATTGCCGCCCACGTCCTCGTGGTCGATCATGACGTTGTTTTTCCAGAAAAGCTTGCGCAGGGCCATGTGGTTGCGCTTGCCGATGTTGAAAAAGCCTTTCTGGTCCAGAATCTGGGCGCCGCCGGCGACGATGATTTTCATTCGTTGGCGATTGGCCCCCAGTTTGTAAGTTTCCTTGAAAAAAGTCGGGATGCCGGTGTCGGCGAACATGAAGGGATTTTTTTGGGCCTTGGTCTTGTCGAGGCTGGAATCGGGCAGCATGTAGTGCAGGATACCCCCGACCTTGACCACCGGATCGTAGATGCTGACCCCAATGCACGAGCCGAGGGAATAGGTCACCACAACGGCATCCGCAGCGCCGCTGACCTTCATGTCAGAAACCCCAACGATGATATTCACGTCCTTACCTCTTGCATCCCGGTTGGGCCCGGGCGGTCAGTGCCGCCACCCGGCTGCGGCCTTCTGGGCGGGCCGTCGGCAGACACACGGACCGAAAGCGGACACACGTCTTCTCGCCCCTATTGCAGGGCAATCTCAAAGAGCCCTGCCATATCCAGAATCAGACCCACTTTGCCGTCCCCCATAATGGCGCCGCCGGCCAGCCCCTTGACGTTTTTAAGGTAGCCGCCGAGATTCTTGATGACCACCTCCTCCTTTCCGACCAGTTCGTCCAGCAGCAGCGCTTTTCGCTCGTTTTTGTGCTCCACCGCCACCACCAGCCCGTCCCAGGGGTGGCGGGCTTCGCTTGCCACATGGAAGACTTCACCCAGACGGATCAGGGGGATCAATTGACCGCGGGACAAAATGATCTCCCCCTTGCCTTCAACCGTGAAGCAGTCCTCCTTTTTGGGCCGGAAGGATTCCACAATGGCCATGGTCGGCAGAATGTATTTTTCCCTGCCCACGCGCACCACCATGCCGTCGATGATCGCGAGCGTCAGCGGCAGGCTGATCACGACGGTGGTGCCCCGACCCGCGACCGAACGGACGTCGACGTGCCCGCGCAGTTTTTCAATCCCTTTTTTGACCACATCCATTCCCACCCCGCGCCCGGAGACGGCCGTGACGGCCTTGGCGGTGGAGAAACCCGGGTGAAAGATAAGTTCGAAAATCTCGGGTTGGCTGAGTTTGGCATCGGGCGCTATCAGGTTGAGGGCCAGCGCTTTTTTCAGAATCCGCTGGGTGTCGAGGCCTTGGCCGTCGTCTTCGATCTCGATGATGATGTTGCCGCCCTGGTGGTAGGCCCGCAGTGCAATTGTACCGGTTTCATCCTTGCCTGACGCACGCCGCTCCTCGGGGTTTTCCAGCCCATGGTCGGCTGCGTTGCGGATCATGTGCACCAGCGGTTCATAGAGTTCGTCGACGACATTGCGGTCGATCTCGGTGTCTTCGCCCGACATTTTAAGATCGACTTTTTTGCCGGAACTGCGCGCCAGGTCCCGCACGAGCCGAACCATCTTCTGAAAGGTGCTCTTGATCGGCACCATGCGCATGGACATGGAGATCTTCTGAAGCCCGGAGACGATCTGTGAAAGCTGGTTGAGGTTCTTGTCGAAAGCGTGGTCGCGCAAGCCGATAAGCTGATAGTTCTGCCGCAGCATGGATTGTGAGATGACCAGCTCACCGGTAAGATCGACGAGGTTGTCCAGCTTGTGGGTGTCAACCTTGACCTGCAGTTCGACCACCCGTTTTTCATTTTTCTGCTGCTGAAGGGCGGAGATAACCTCCTTGGGGCCGACCACCCGCTCATCCATCAGGATTTCGCCGAGCTTCATGCCGGGCGCGCTTTTCTGTTTTTCCAGCCCGCGCTCGAGATCGTTCTTCTTGATGGCGCCGCTGGCAACCAGAATTTCACCCAGCGGCTTGGCAGCTCCGCTGGTCGCTTGCGCATTGAGGCCTTCGATCCGGACGATCAGGGGATCCACATCGAGCC
>JAABRJ010000412.1 GCA_011390985.1 Desulfobacteraceae bacterium | reverse complement strand
GATGATTCTGATGCCCCAGGGGTTGACCCGGGGAATTCTCGACGCCTATGAACGCAGCCGAAAAAATTCAAGCTGAAGGTGCGCCCCTGCTGCAGGTTCTCTCGGTCAGCAAGACCTTCGGCGGGGTCAAAGCCCTGACGGAGGTGGGCTTCGAGGTGGCACCGGCCACCATCCAGGGGGTGATCGGGCCCAACGGGGCCGGCAAGACCACCCTGTTCAACCTGATATCCGGTTTCTACCCCCCGGACCAGGGCACGATCCGCTATGACGGCCGCGACACCGGCGGCCGTTCCAACACCGAGTTGGTCCGGCTGGGGATTACCCGGACCTTCCAGAACGTTGAGCTCTTCGAAAGTATGAGCGCGCTGGAAAACGTGATGGTGGGTCAGCATGTGCGGTCCCGCTGCGGCTTCTGGGGCGCCCTGTGGCGAACCCCCGGAATGCGCCGCGAGGAGCGCAGAATTCACGAGCGCGCCATGGCGCTGCTGGAATTCGTCGGGCTTGGGGCCGTGGCCCATGGCCGCAGCGGCGACCTGCCGTTCGGCTGGCAGCGGCTGCTGGAGATCGCGCGGGCCTTGGCGGCCGAGCCCCGCCTGCTGCTCCTGGACGAACCGGCCGCCGGGCTGAACGCGGTCGAAACCCGTGAACTGGCCACCCTGCTGCTGCGGATCAAGGCCGAGGGCGTCACCCAGCTGCTCGTGGAACATGACATGAGCCTGACCATGGAGATTTCCGACCGGATTGCGGTCCTGGACCAGGGGCGCCTGATCGCAGAAGGCCGGCCGCGCGAAATTCAGTCGGACCCGGCGGTGATCGCGGCCTATCTGGGCGTTCAGACCGCGTAACGCCCGGCGCATGGCCGCTATCACTCGCAGTCGCCCGGTCCGAAGGCTGTCGCACCCCCTTGCGGGTGCGGCCTGCGATCGCCGCACGTCTATAAATTTCCGCGGCGCAGCCGCGCATCTCTGATCAGACCGCCTGAATTCAAGCTTTTTCGAGCCCGTCATGCTTCGTATTCGCAACCTCAAATGCTATTACGGCAAAATTATGGCCCTCAAAGGGGTCAGCCTGCACATCGGCCAAGGAGAGCTGGTAACCCTGATCGGCACCAACGGTTCGGGCAAAAGCACCCTCCTGCAGGCGATCTGCGGGCTGATGGACCACTGGGACGGCGAAATCCTTTTTAAAGGGGTTTCGCTGCGGGGTTTCGACCCGCCCGCGGTGGTCAAAGAGGGAATCAGCCTGGTGCCCGAGGGCCGTCAGATCTTTCCGCCGCTGACCATTCAGGACAACCTGATGCTGGGCGCCTACACCCGGCTGCGCCGGGGCGCACGCCAGGCGGTTGAGCAAGACCTGGAAACGGTGAGCCAGCTGTTTCCGGTCCTCCGGGAAAGGGCGCAGCAACTCGCCGGCACCCTTTCAGGCGGGGAGCAGCAGATGCTGGCGATCGGGCGGGCGCTGATGGCCCGGCCGCGCCTGTTGGTTCTGGACGAGCCCTCCATGGGGCTTGCACCGCTGGTGGTTGCCCGGATTCTGGAGACCCTGGCCAACCTGCGCCGGGAGGGACTCACGATTCTGCTTGTGGAACAAAACGCCCAGGCGGCGCTGCAGATCGCCGATCGCGGGTACGTGCTGGAAACCGGCCGCGTCGTGCTGCAGGGCCCGGCTGCCGACCTGCTGGCCGACGATGAGGTCAAACGGGCCTACCTGGGCAAAGACTACCGGGATTTCGACGAAGGGAGATGAACCCCATGATTCGCATGGACCCTCAAGAACGCCGGCAGTTTCAACTGGAACGGCTGCAGAGCACCCTCAACCGGGCTTTCCGCAGCGTCCGCTTTCACCAGAAGCGCTTTGAGGCCGCGGGTTTCGACCCCGCCGAAATCGAGCGCCTCGAGGACCTCAAACGCATCGGCTTCACCCATCGCCGGGACCTGGGGGAACACTACCCCTACGGCTTGTTTGCGGTGCCGCTGCGGGACATTGTCCGCATCCACACGGCCTCGGGTACCACCCTCAAACCGGCTGTCAGCGGCTACACCCGCCAGGACCTTCAGGTCTGGCGCGAAATCATCGCCCGCGCCCTAGAGGCCGGCGGCGTCAGTCCGATCGACATTCTCCAGATCACCCTGGATCCCGGCCTCGCCAACTGGGGCCGGGACTACAAGGAGGGGGCCGAGACCGTCGGTGCCAGCGTGATTCCCTATACCCCGCTTTCCCTTGAAAAGCAGGTCATGGTGCTGCGTGATTACAAGACGTCGGTTCTCATCACCACGCCGGCCTCGGCCGGGCAGCTGTCGATGTACCTCGACAAAACAGGGGTGCACCCGACGGCGCTGGGGCTGAAGCGCCTGATCCTGGTGGGCGAGCCCGTGGCGCCCGGGCTGCGGTCGCAGTTGGAGGACCGGCTGCACGTCGAAACCTGG
>JAABRJ010000411.1 GCA_011390985.1 Desulfobacteraceae bacterium | reverse complement strand
CCAAAGACGAAGCCGTAGGTGAAGACGAAGGCCGCCAGCGATATGGCGATGGGCGCGCCGTTGAGGGGCGAGACGGCCTCCGCGGTGCGCATGACCTCGAAAATGATGTAGGGTTGGCGCCCGATTTCGGTGACGAACCACCCCGCCAGGACGGCGATGAAACCGGCCGGGGCGAGCGCCATGCACCAGTACTGAAACCAGCGGGTGTCGAACAGGCGCTTTTTGATGAAAAGGACCAGCCCCACCAGGCCGGTCAGGATCATCAGGGTCCCGATGCCCACCATGATGCGGAAGGACCAGAAGACCGACGCCACCGGCGGGCGATCCTCGCGGGGCCAGGCCTTCAACCCCTTGACTTCGCCGTCCAGCTCATGGGTGAGGATCAGGCTGGAGAGTTTGGGGATTTCGAGAGCATACCCTGTGGTTTCCGCTTCCTGGTCGGGCCAGCCGAACAACACCAGCGGCGCCCCGCTGCGGGTTTCCCAGAGGCCCTCCATGGCGGCCACCTTGGCCGGCTGGTGCGCGAGGGTGTTTAGCCCGTGCAGGTCGCCCACCAGCAGCTGCAAGGGCGCGACACAAATCGCCATGATCATGGCCATCCCCAGCATCACGCGCGCGTGCGGGATGTGACGGTCGCGCGCGAGATAGAACCCGCCGACCCCGGCGGCCACGAAGGCGGTGGTCAGGTAGGCGGCGGTCACCATGTGGGCGAAGCGGTAGGGGAAGGACGGGTTGAAGATCACCTGCAGCCAGTTGGTGGGGTGCAGCAGCCCGCCTTCATCCACACGAAACCCTTGCGGGGTCTGCATCCAGCTGTTGGCCGAGAGGATCCAGAAGGCGGAGATCAGCGTGCCGACGGCGACGATCAGGGTTGCGCCGAAATGCATCTTGGGGCTGACCCGGTTCCAGCCGAAGAGCATCACCCCCAGGAACGAGGCCTCCAGGAAAAAGGCCGTCAGCACCTCGTAGCCCAAGAGCGGCCCGAGCACGTTGCCGACCCGGTCCGAGAATACCGACCAGTTGGTGCCGAACTGAAAGGACATGACCACGCCGGACACCACTCCCATGCCGAAGGTGACGGCAAAGATCTTGACCCACAGGCGGTAGGTTTCGGCATAGACCGGGTTGCCGGTCTTCAGCCAGCGCCATTCCAGGACCGCCAGCCAACTGGCCAGACCGATGGTGAAGGCCGGAAAGAGAATGTGGAAGGAAACCGTGAATGCAAACTGAATACGCGCCAGAAGGACCGGATCTAGATTCTCAAACATGGTTTAACCTCTGCAGTCAAAACCGTTAAGACCCTGATATGAAAAGTAAACCGTTATCAAAACAGTCATTCGGGATGGGTGGGTGTCAAGACTTCGGCAGAAAGATCCCCGGGGGTGGCGCCAATGTCGCCGGCGGGTAGCGGCACCCCCCTGGGGAACTGATTGGAACGCCTGAAAATCCCTTAGCATCTTTCGCCGGGGAGATAAAGGCAGAAGTTGTCCAGCAAGACCCGTTCGATCAGAAACCCCCGGCAAAGCAGCTTTTCCACAGGCAATATACCCACTTCGGATCCGCAAGCAGCGGTCGGTTGAAAATGCTGCCGGTGGCATACCGCTCTTGAAAATCGGCCGCGATGATATTAAGCTGGTCGCCCGCAAAGTCGGAAACCGCTGCGCGGCCCGCCGGCGTTCCAATTGCGGCATCGCCGGCTCACGGCGACCGCTGTGACACTTCAATCATCCCCCCTGGCCGCAAGGGTTTTCATAACCGGGCATGATGCGATGGCATGCTGCCGGGGCCTTTTGGGGCTCCCGTGAATACACCACCCCCTGTGTGATCGGAGTGCAATGAAAAAAATTTTCGTCAAAAGCGACAACATGGCCACCCTGGTCTGCGACGGCTGCGGAAAGCAGTACCGGAGGGATGTCAGCCGGTTTACCCGTCTTGAGCGCGAGGTTCGCCTGAAATGGACCTGCCCCTGCGGGGCAATCAACCGCGCGGCTCTTGAACGGCGCAACCATATTCGCTACAAAGTGAACCTGTCGGGGAAATTTTCCTTTTATTCCCAGGACGGCAAATTTTCGATGGTGCCGCTGGTCGTCGTCGATATCTCCCGGGGCGGTTTGCAGTTTAAACGGCGAACCGGCCTCACCAAGTACCCGTTTCAGGAAGGGGATCACCTCACCGTGCAGTTCGATCTCGACGATCAAGACAGGTCGTCGGTCTACCGGGAGGTGGGGGTACGCGCCATCCGCAAAGACGGCTCGGTAGGCGCGGAATTCGTCTCGAAGGAGCATTACGACCGCTTGGGCCCCTACCTGCTGTACCGCAGCGCCTGATTGGGGTACGGCCGGCGCCGGCACTCTACCACCCACCTTTGCGCCCTCAAAACAGCTGCAGCCGCTCACGGTAGGCGTCGATCACCTCGCGCGGGTCATGG
>JAABRJ010000422.1 GCA_011390985.1 Desulfobacteraceae bacterium | reverse complement strand
GCCGGGGGTGGGACCTCGTCCCCGTCGCGGCGCCGGTCTGCCGGGTGGGGGATCCAGCGGAATTTTGACGGTTGCGGCCGACGGCCATCGTCAAAGCAATGACGGCAGGCCCCGGGACCCTCGAGCCGGGCGATTGGGCATTCAAAAAGCCCGTGGCATGTGCTACAAAAATCGAATCGGAGGTCTTTAAAGGGTAGCCGGTTCCGGCGATCAATTCTATCAGGAAAGAGCCAATGAATATGAAACTCCAGCGGGCTGGACGAAACGACCCCTGCCCGTGCGGCAGTGGGCTGAAATACAAGAAATGCTGCCTGGGCAAAGAAACTGCCGGCCGGGTGGATTTGAAGCAGCTCTATTTCAAGAAATACCAGATTCGACTGAAAGGGCCGGAGGATATCGCGGCCATTCAGAAAGCCGGCCGGCTGGCCCTGGATATCCTTGATCGGGTGGAGGCCATGATTCGGCCCGGCATCGCCACCGACGAGATCAACACCCTGGTGGACGCGCTCACGTCGGCCGCCGGCGGCGTCTCAGCGCCCCTCAACTACCGGGGCTATCCCAAGAGTGTCTGCGTTTCGGTCAACGAAGTCATCTGTCACGGCATTCCCGGGGCGCGCGTGCTGAACGACGGGGACATCGTCAACGTCGATGTGACCCCCATCCTCAACGGCTACTACGCCGACTGCAACAAAACCTTTTTCGTGGGCACCCCCGGCGCCGATGCCCGCAAGATCGTGACCGTCAGCCGTGAGTGCCTGCGCCTGGGAATGGCGGCCGTGCGCCCCGGCAACACCGTCGGCGACATCGGCTGGGCGATCCAGCAGTATGCCGAAAACCAAGGATGTTCGGTGGTTCGCGAATTTGTCGGGCACGGGGTGGGCTTCGATTTTCACGAGGCCCCGCAAATTCCCCATTACGGCCGCAAGCGGCAGGGCGTGGTGCTGGTTCCTGGGATGGTGTTCACCATTGAGCCGATGATCAATCTGGGGCGCAAGGAGCTTCGCGTCCTGGGCGACCAGTGGACGGCGGTCACCGCCGACGGGTCCCTTTCGGCCCAGTTCGAACAGACCCTGCTGGTCACCCCCAGCGGGTTTGAAAGCCTGACGCCCTTCGATTGAGGGGACCGGCAAGAAACAACGACCCCACCCGCCTCTTTTTTGGCCCACCGGCCGAGGGTCCCGGCCGGCAACCCGGGATCCGGCGAAATCTTTCGGCTTTTAGTTGCCGCCGCGACCGGATCGGCCTTTTATGCGCTCCGGCGCTCGACGCTCGGCACCGCTAAACTCAGATAGCGGTCCTGCTCCGCAAACATCAGGCGCTTGGCCACCATCATGTCCAGAAAGGCCGCGATCTTGTATTTTCCCGGGGTGCAAAAGCGTTGGGAGATAGCCGCCAGTGTCCGGCTCTGTTCGCAGAAAAGGTAGATGGCGCGCGATGTTTTCTCCAGCCGATGGGTCTGCGTGTCCGCCTTCGGGCGGCGCTGCCGGATGATCAGGAAATCCCCGCCGTCACGGTAGCCGAGAATCGGCGGGCTGGCCGGCGCGCGGTGAAGCCCGGCATAGGCCGCGGCCCATTCCCGGACCTTTTTTTCAACCGGCCGCCATCGGATTCGCCGGCAGCCCTGATCCCCGCGGTAGCCTTGGATGATGAAGGTGATGCGGCGGGCCATTTCGGGCGGGAAGAGGGCCTTGAAACGCGGGTGCTTGGCCACCGCCCGAATGCCGAATTCCTTGGGGTTTTGCCACACCGGGCTGCCCGTGCCCAGCCAGAAATAAACGGTCTTTGGGGGGCGAAAGGGCAGGGCGAAGGCCAGGGTCGAGAGGGTTTCGGCCACATCCTGGTCGTCGCTGCCCGGAAAGCCGCAGATCAGGTTGGCGCGGTTCTCAATGCCCAGCGCCTCGCAGTGCTTCATGATTTCCAGGTTCTGGATGGCCGTCGTGCCCTTGTTGAGTTTGCCCAGCAGCAGGGTGCTGAGGGCCTCGATGCCGATCTGGACCTCCTGGACCCCGGCCGCCCGCATGGCCCGCAGGACGGGCAGCGGGGTGGTGGCCCGGATCTCACCAAAGAGCTTGAGGTCCTTCTTCAGGGCCTGCAGCCGTCCGAAGATCTCCGGGGCCTGCCGGGCCGGCAGGAGGTTGTCCATCAAAGCCAGCGAAAGCAGCCGGTAGCGGCCGGTCAGGGCGTCGATTTCTGCGGCGACCTGTTTGGGCGGTTTGAAGCGGTAGTGAGATGCTGTGGTAGGTGTAGTAGCCGATCTCGGCCGCCAGCTTGAGATAGAAGTGGTGGGCGTCGATTCTGATGTCGGGCAGCTCGCGCCGGAGGTAGGCTTTGAGGGTGCCCAGCTGGATCGATGGGCGGCTGAAAAACGGCCAGGGGAGGATATCAGCGCCACGCAATCAAACCCGTGGGGCGGGGGGGGGTGCGGCTGCAGCGGATGTCATCCAAAAAATCCTCTACCGGGGTTCGGTCCGCGGCGCTGCTGTCCATTTTGGCCGCCGGGCTATTTGAGCCCCAGATCCCAGTTCCACAACCCGGGGCGCTGCTTGAGGCGCACCGGCCGCGGGACGGGCTCGTTTAGATGGATAAACAGGTGGTAGCCCGTCTGGCGCAGTTCCTCTTTTTTGGCCGACAGGTCCAGGCGCCATTCCGGATAAACCCAGTATTGCGTATCGTGGCGTGTCACCCAGGCCGTTTCGCCCTTGGGGCTTTCAAAGGGCTGCTCCAGCGCGAGGCTTTCGTCCGCCACCCGCGAGATGCACAGCGGCCAGTGGCCCGCCAGCACGATTCCCAGCGGCAGGGGGCTGTGGTCGGGAAGCGCCAGAAGCTCCCGGCCGGCCAGTTCGGGGCTGGCCACCGCACCGCTGAAACCGGCGTCCGCCAGCATCTGGAGCGCGAGCGGGTTGGCGATGTTGCAGAAAGGGCCGGCCCAGAGCCGCAGCCGCCCGCTTTGGGGGAAAAACACGGTCTGCCAGGGGGCGTTCAGCACGAAGCGCCCAACCCCCCAGCCCAGCAGTTCGGCCACCTGTTGGCCGAGAATTTTTTCGGTATCCGGCCAGACCACCGGCGGAAGCCACCACCAGAGCCGCTTCGCCGCGCCGGGGGACGTGGCCTTGACGGCGCCTGCCGAAATCCAGCAGCCGGCCGCTGCCTTTCCCGGGGGTCGAACCGGCATGCGGTGCACCTGCATCTCCGCGGCGTCCGGTTTGCAGCCGGAAGCCGCGGGCAGCCGGGTCTGGAAGGCGGCCGCGGCCGTCGCCTGCGGTGGGCCGAGGGCGCCCTCCAGTTCGGCCAGCATGTCGGCCAGGGCTTTTTCGCGGCGATCGATCAGGAATACCGGCACCCCCTTGAGGGCGCCGCCGGGCTTGGCGGGCTTGAGAATCAGGCGCCCGCCCTTGGGCACGAATTTGCCGACGCGCTGGATGCCGTGGGCGGTTTCGTCCTCGAAGCCCAGCCGCAGCAGGTCCCCGGTCAGCAGCGCCTCGCGCGGCACCAGACAGAGGGCCTGCTGCTCTCCCCGGACCTTGCCCACGAAAAGGCCTGAGCCGGTCCGGCCGTCGGCCGGGATCGGGCTCTGGGGGCGCTGGGGCAGAAAGTGGTAATGGGTCGCCTGGCGGCCCAGGGAGCGCTCCAGCAGGGCCAAGGCGGTTCGCTTGGTTTCTGGGTCGCGCCCCGCGTCCCGCAGGAGGCGGTAGGCCCGGGTGGTGTAGTAGACGTAGTGGGGGCCTTTTTTGCGCCCCTCGATTTTCCAGACGCGCACAGCCGGGATGCCCGCCAGGACTTTGACGAGGACGTCCAGGCTGAGGTCCTGGCAGGAGAAAAATTTGCGGGGGGGGCCGCCCTGGGTGTAGAGCCGCCGGCAGGGCTGGACGCAGCGCCCCCGCAGGCCGCTTTTGCCGCCGAACCAGCTGCTCCAGTAGCAGCGCCCCGAAACGGCATAACAGAGGGCCCCGTGGATGAAGACCTCCAGTGCCAGACCCGGCGGGCAGGCCTGGGCCATGGCCTTGATCTCGTCGATGCTGAGTTCGCGCGGCAGGACCACCGTGGAAACCCCCAGCTGCTTGCGGGCGCCCTCCAGACCGCGTGCAAAGCTCAGGTTGGCCAGGGTGGAGAGGTGCAGCTCAGCGCGCAAACCGGCCTGGCGTGCCAGGGCCGGAACGGCGGGGTCCTGGAAGATCAGGGCGTCGGGCTGAACTTGCTTTTCCAGCTGGACCAGCAGGCTGCCGGCGTGGTCCAAGTCCTCGGGTTTGAGCAGGGTGTTCAGGGCCACGTGCACCCGGACGCCCCGGTCATGCGCCAGCCGGGTCAGGACGGCCAATTCGGCGACGCTGAAGTTCTGGGCTGCCATCCGCGCCGAGAAGGCTTTCAGGCCGCAATAAACCGCGTCGGCACCGGCCGCAAGGGCCGCCAGGAAAGCGTCCCGGCCCCCCGCCGGGGCCAGGATCAGCGGGGCGGACGGTGTTTCGCATTCGTTTTGGGAGCTGTTTCGTGGCAAGCAAGGATCCTCGCGGTATGGGGGCTGCACGTCATCGATGGCGGTCAGGCCTGGCGGCTGCGGGGTGTTGATGAACCAAAATCGGGCGCTTTCCTGGGGTGTTGTTTTTTACCGCGACCCCCTTCGAAAGACGCCCAGGGACAGACGCTTTCCCCCTATCATGCCAGGCTGACGTCGGGCAAGGCGTTTTGCAATGCCGCCATCGCCGCCGTCGACGTCCGGCTGAATTAGCGCCTTGCCCGCTCTTGAAGCTGTGTTATATTGATTTTGCTCCGGCTCACGGCGGCCACGGCCGCCGCCCCTGCTTTTTCCGTCGCCATGGCGAGCGCAGTCCGCGGTTTCCTGCGGGCCGGTGAAACAACTGCAAGCGAAAGGAACGGATACATGAAACTGGCCATCAGCGGTAAGGGCGGTGTCGGCAAAACCACCTTCTCCGCGCTTCTCATCCGCAATCTGAACGAAATGGGCAAACACGTGCTGGCCATCGATGCCGACCCCGATGCCAACCTGGCGGCGGCCCTCGGTGTCGCCAATGCCGAATCCATCACCCCCATCGCTGAAATGAAAGAGCTGATCTTCGAGCGCACCGAGGCCAAGCCCGGCAGCATCGGGGGATTTTTCAAACTCAACCCCAAGGTCGACGACCTGCCCGATGCCCTTTCGGTGCGGTTGGGAAACATCAAGCTGATGCGTCTCGGCGGCGTCCAGAAGGGCGGCTCGGGCTGCATCTGCCCCGAGAGCACCCTGCTGCGCGCGCTGGTCACCCACATCGTGCTGGCCCGCGACGAGGTGGTCGTGATGGACATGGAGGCCGGTATCGAGCACCTCGGCCGGGGCACCGCCCGGGCGGTCAACAAGCTCCTGGTCGTCGTCGAGCCCGGCCGGCGCAGCATCGATACCGCCGAGCATATCCGCAAGCTGGCCGGCGAGATCGGCCTCAAGAACATAGCCGTCGTCGGCAACAAGATCCGCAGCCCGCGGGACGAGGCTTTTCTGCGGGAGCACCTCGCGGGCTTCGCCTTTCTTGGCTTCCTGCCCTACGACAACGCCCTGATTGAAGCCGATCTGGCGGGCGTTTCGCCCTTTGACGTGGCCTCGCCGGCCAAAGCGGCGGTGAAAGAGATGATCGGTCGCCTGTGACCTACTCCCCCCGGAAATATCCGCCCCGCTCCAAAACCGTGGCGCATCGAAAAACCCGGCTCGTCTCCATCCGGCCGGGGGCCGACAGCCGGCTCAAAAAAGTTTTCGCGACCATCGGCAGACCGGCGCCGCGCCCCTTCCAGCCGGACCCGTTTCAACTTGAAGCGGTGGCGGCCGTGGGGCGGTCGGACTGCCTGGTCAGCGCCCCCACCGGTGCCGGCAAGACCTGGATCGCGGTGCAGACCATCCGGCAGCGTTTCGATGCCGGCGGGCGCTCCTGGTACGCTTCCCCCCTGAAGGCCCTCTCCAACGCCAAGTACGGCGAATTCAGGGAAATTTTCGGCCGCGAACAGGTCGGCATTCTGACCGGCGACCGCAAGGAAAACCCTGAGGCCGCGGTGATCGTCGGGACCACCGAAATCCTGCGCAACCAGCTCTACGACGCCATGCACCGGGGCGAGGATCTCACGACTGATTTTGTGGTGCTGGACGAGGCCCATTTCCTCGGCGACCCCGACCGGGGAGTCGTCTGGGAGGAGGTGATGATCTACCTGCCGGTGCGCATTCCGCTGCTGCTGCTGTCGGCCACCATCGGCAATGCCGATCAGATCGCCGGCTGGCTGACCGCCATCCGTGGCAGACCCTGCCGGGTGGTGGCCGAAAACCAGCGGCCGGTTCCGCTTTACCCGCTGCTCCTGCATCCCTCGGGGACGCTCTACCCTCTGCTGGTGCCCGCCGGGCCGTCTAAAAAAAACGTGCTGCACAAGAAGGTGCGGGACTTCATCGGCAGCCAGCACCCGCCCCAGCTTGCCGCGCCCGGTAAACTGCCGCCCTTCGGCGACATGCTGCGGGTTTTGCGCAAGTTCCGCCTGCTGCCGGCGATTTTCTTCCTGAAATCGCGGGCCGACTGCGACAACGCCGTGGATCTCTGCCGGCAGAACCAGAACCGAAGCCCGGAGCGCCAGGAGCGCCTCAGCCGCAGGATCGCCGTTTTGGTGGCCCAGAGCCCGCATGTCGCGGGCCACCGTCAGATGCGGGCGTTGGAACACCTGGCGGTGGCCGCGCATCACAGCGGCCAGCTGCCGTCCTGGAAAATCCTGGTGGAAACCCTGATGCTGGAGGGGCTTTTGGACGCTGTTTTTGCCACCTCGACAGTCGCTGCGGGCGTCAATTTTCCGGCCCGCACGGTGGCTTTCCTGAATTCCGACCGCTTCAACGGTACCGAGTTTCTGCCTCTGACGGCGACCGAGTTCCATCAGATGACCGGTCGCGCCGGCCGCCGCGGAATGGACCAGATCGGCTTCGCGCTCGCCGTCCCCACCAAGTTCATGGACTTGCGCTACATCGCCAGGCTGATCGGCGCAGCGCCCTCGCCGGTGCTCAGCCAAATCAAAATAAACTTCTCGATGGTGCTCAACCTGCTGCTTTCCCACAGCCCCGGACAAATCGAGGAACTCCTGCAAAAGTCCTTTGGCGCCTACCAGCAGGCCCAGGCGCGCGGCCGAAAGGGCGGGGGCCGGCAGGCGCCAACGGGAACAGCCGTTTTGTGGCAGGCCTTTCTGCAGCATCTGGATTTCCTCAAGACCCACGGCTACGTCGATGCGGCCGATGCGCTGACCGCCGACGGGCTGTGGGCTTCGCAGCTGCGGGTGGACCAGCCCCTCCTGATTGCCGAAGGATTCCGGGATGCGCTTTTTCCTGAAAGCGACGCGTCCATTCTGGCTGGGATCATCGCCGCGTTTGTCAACGAGCGTGAGGTCGATGACCGAATCCCCAAGGAGGCGATCTCCAAGCAGCTGCTGTCGTCTTTTTTGAAGGTCAAACGCGGGCTGCGGCCGTTCGCTCGTGACATGCAGGACCACGGCTTCGTCGTCAACCCGCTCTTTTTCCGGCCGGCGGTGGCCATTTATGCCTGGGCGAAGGGCCAGCCTTGGGATCAGGTGGTTTCTCTGGCGGCAATCGAGGAGGGCAATTTGGCCATGCTGATCCTGCGCACGGCCGACAACCTGCGGCATATCCGGAGCCTGGGGCGCGTTTTCCCGGCCGCCGCAGACACCGCGGGATCCGCCATTGACCTGATCCTGCGGGACCCTGTGGTGACTTTCTACGATAGCTGATGACCGCTAACCCGTCCTGAATTCAGGCTGCCCTGCAGGTCGTCGCAGCTGCGGCGGACTTTGTAACGGGCTTTGGCGCTGAACTTGCGGGGGTCAAAACGGCGGGGTGCCCTCCGGGGGTTCCACGGGATCCGGCAAATCCCGGAAAGGAAAGGGGCGCTGCTGTTCGTTTAAGCTCATATAGCGGGCTATGCGGTAAAGGTACGCGGCCAGGCGGTTGGCGAAACGGGCCGCCGGCTGGCTCTGGTTCAGGGTGAAGAAGACATACACAAACTGGAAAAGCACCGTCAGCTGAACCAGCAGTTTGACGATCTCCAGAATCGCCATAAACAGGAGGGTGTAGAGAAACCGGATGGCGATGTCTTTGCGGGACAAAAAAAAGCCTTTGACGTCCGTCATGGAGCTGTCTCCTCGCAGGTGAGATTCTCGGGGGGGCGTTCCTGGCGCCCAAGGGTTTTGCGGTAAGCCGCGATTTCGGCCGCCAGACCGCCGCCGTCCAGGAACGCGGGCAGATCGAGGGGCACAATCCTGAGCCCCCGGAAAATACGGATTTCCATTATTTCGTAATCCACCCAAAGCCGGCGCAGGCGGTCTCTGAATTCCGTTTTGCAACCGTAGCGCTCCAGAATGTAATGCATCCGCTGCTCCAGGGGGACCACGCGATCGTGCAATACCCGCTTGTCGGCATAGTTCACGATCTCCGCTTCGAGGGGTGTTGCGGTGATCGAGACGGCTTTCAGCTGGACGTGCTGGCCGACGATCTCGCCCACCTCAGGGTAGCCTTGCTGCGAAACGTATTCACACCCCGTGGCGGCGTGGTTTTCGCCGGTGGTCAGGCTGCGGGTTTTGGTGATGTCGTGCAGAAGCGCGGATGCCCGCACAAGTTCGCGGTTGATCTCGACCCGGCAGGCGTTGAGCTGGTCGACCAGCAGGGTGGCTACCCGGCAGACCTGGATCGAATGGGCCACGATGTGATCCAACATCTGCATTTCGGCGATCAGCCGAAAACATTCTCTTTGAGTGGGAATTCGCATGGCGGCGCCCTTTACTTTTTTCCTACCAGATTCATTGCCAAAATACCAGACCGATTCTTTTGCCGCAAAGTACTGCCCACCGGCCGCGGCGGGCGGAATTGCTTTGACACGTCCAGCAGGCTTCATCTAAGATAACCTCTACACTGCGGCAGCCCTGCCGCAAGGCCCGCGCCGCTTGCCTGTTTTGCATCCCGGACCCCGCCCCGCGGCATCACCCCCAAGAAGGGAGGATTCGCCATGCGACCCCGCCTCCAGCGCATTCTGTCCACCACCGATTTTTCCACCTTTGCCGGCCGCAGCCTGTCCTACGGCATTGCCCTAGCGCATGAATTCGGCAGCACCCTCTACGCCTGCCACGTGGTGGACCTGCCGGCCGCCGCCGTTTATGGTGAGCCGGCGGCCCTGATATACGGCGCCGCCTACATCGATCCGCTGGCGCAGCGCGAACGGGCCTTGAAAGCTGCGCGTGCGCAGCTTGAAGCCCGGATCGCCGACAGCGGGGCGGCCGCCGAAATCCTGGTGACCGCCGGCCGGCCGGCAGAGGAAATCAGCCGCCTGGCCGCAGACACCAAGGTGGATCTTGTGATCGCCGCCACCCACGGCCGTTCCGGTCTCAAACGTTTGCTGCTGGGGTCGGTGACCGCAAGGTTGATGCAGACGCTGCCGTGCCCGCTGCTGATTGTCAACAGCCCGTCGCCCGACCCGGCAGATGCTCAGCCGGCAGCCTTTCGGTTAAAACGCATCCTGGTCGGGTGCGACTTTTCCCCAGACGCCGCCCTGGCCATTGAAAACGCGCTCAGCCTGGCGCAGGAATTCGAGGCCGAACTGCACCTGGTGCACGTCATTGAACCGCCGATTTACAAGGATCTGCAGGCGCTGCCGGCGGCCGCCGACGGCGAATTGCTCGAAAGCCTGCACGAGCGTCTGAAGAAACGCCTCGACCGGATGCTCCCCGAGGAGGCCCGCAACTGGTGTGCCCCCCAAATTGCGCTGCTCGAGGGGCTGCCCGATGAAGAAATCACCCGTTACGCCCTGGACCGCCAGGTCGACCTGATCGTTTTGGGAACCCGTGGGCAGGGGATGATGGAGAAGATCTTTGTCGGCTCGACCACAGAGCGGGTGGCCCGCAGGGCCCCCTGCCCGGTGCTCTCCGTTTGCCCCAAAACCCGCCAGGACTGAACCGTGGATCCCGGGCGGTAACACCCCTGCGGGCCCCGGGCTTTTGCCGCGCCAGAATTTGCTCGTAAACTTTTCCTCTCCGCAGACGATATAAGTACTGTGTCGTGGTGGGCCCCGGCTTGCGGCCGGCCCCCGTAGGCGGCCAGAACGAAACGCTGAGGAAAATTTTGAGGAGGGTCACAAATGGCGTTAGCGGCCCAGACCGTGCATAAAGAGCAGAACAAAAAGCGCTTGTTGGAGATGTTCGAGCGGATGACGGAAGAGCAGCAGCTGATTTATCTTCGACACTTGGAAAAGCTACAGGCCAACTGGAAACGGTCCCACGCGCGCCGGCGCTGCCAGATCGACGTGGATTATGATACCCCGGACGGTTCCTTCAGGAACACCATCAAAGACATCAGCATCGGCGGGGTGTTCATTGAGACCCAGGAGGCTTTTTCCATCGGTCAGGAGATCGACCTGTATCTCACCTCGCCAATCAACCAGGTTTCCTGCATGGTGACCGGCAAGGTGGCGCGGCGGGATAAAAACGGGATCGGCATCAAGTTCGAAAACCTCACCCGTCGCCAGCAGGGAATCATCATGTCGCTCATGGAGCAGCGCGGGTGAAAGGCCGGGGCCAATCGTGTTTTTTAGACCTGTCAAATTCCCCCCCATCTGTTAGTCAAAAATTTGACGCAAATTCCTGCCAGATTTTAACCCCCTTCACGCCACACATTTTCTAACTAATAGAAACCAATAAAAAAACACAGTTCTTTCAAGCTGCTGGTCTGCTTATTGCTGTTTTCCCCGGAACTGGGAAACCCCCCTTGGGGAAGCCTCAAACCGTAAAACCAGAATTTCCGAAAATGAAAAAGATATTGATTCCGGCCGTTTTGGGGGTTCTTCTGGCATGGAGCACCCCATTGTTATGCGTCTCGGGCAGCAACTTGCACTTGGGACCCCCTGAACCGAGGGCACTGCCCGGTGAGGGTGCGGCGGTCGCGGGCGGCGTTGCGTCATACAACGACGTTGCTTTGCCGTCGGCGGTGGCCCTCTGCGGGGAGCCGCTGCCGCTCAGCGACCGGCAGGTGTGGGAAAGTCTCGATCGGGAGTTCACCATTGCCGTCTGGAACCGCGCGCAGGTGTTTCTCTGGTTGAAGAGAGCCGGCCGTTATTTTCCTTTCATCGAAGCCAAGCTCGCCGCGGCGGGCATGCCCGACGACCTAAAATATCTGGCGGTGGCGGAAAGCGACCTCCAGTCGCATGTCCGTTCACCGGCCGGTGCCATGGGGACCTGGCAGTTCATGGACCGCACGGCCCAGGGCCACGGCCTTGAAAAAAACCAGCAACTGGATGAGCGCCGCAATTTCGAGCGGTCAACCGCGGCGGCCCTGAGCTATCTGCAGGCCCTGCGGCGGCAGTTCGGCAGTTGGACGCTGGCGATGGCCGCTTACAACTGCGGCGAGAACCGGGTGGAACGTGAAATCCGAGAGCAGCGGGTCAGTGACTACCATCGCCTCGATCTTCCTCTGGAAACCGAGCGTTATATTTTCAGGATCGCCGCCATCAAGGTCATCATGGAAAACCCGGAGCGCTACGGCTACCGGATCGACCCGGCCCACGTCTACGCGCCGCGCGCCGTTGAAACAGTCAACGTGAGCCTCCTCCATCCGGTCCACATCGCCGATCTGGCCCAGGCGCTCGGGACCGATTTCAAGGTGATCAAAGAACTCAACGGCCATATCCGCGGCCACCATTTACCGGTTGGCCGCTACACGCTCAACCTGCCGGCCGGCAAAGGGTACGGCATCGCACCGATCTTGAATGACCTCGCCCGCAGCGAGGCCCAACCGAAAACCGGCCCCCTGGCGCGGCACCACGTGGTCCGGAAAGGTGAGACCCCCAGCCAGATTTCCCAGGCCACCGGGGTTTCCCTGGTGCACCTGCAGCAGCTGAACGGCATCGACGGATCCCTGATCCGCGCGGGTCAGAAGATCCTGATTACGCCCTGAAACCTCGAGTTTTGCCCGGCTCTTCCGCTTTTGGCGTCCGGGTCGGCGAGTGCCCATGCTGAGGAGGCGGCCGGCATTGGCCGCTCGCCGATCTTCGTTCTTTGCGATCACACTATCCGTGACGGGCATGGGAAGATCGGCACACCCTCCGGAGAAATTATGAAGTTCTTTTTCCATTTTGGGGGGATTTTTTTCACAAACAGGTGCAGGTGTGGGCCTTTCAAAATTTTATCATATTGAAATCGATTATAAATAACACAATGGATACTGCGGTTTGATTTTTGCTTGTGAAAATTTCAGCGCCTTTCGGCGAGCACCTGAAAATCTGCATATCCCACGCGAAGGGTTAGGATATAATGTCTGAATACGTTTCGGTATCGGTTTTCCCCAATGGGGACCGCCGTGCCGGCATCGAAAGACGGCAGTTCTCATACACCGGCGTCATTCCCGAGCGAAGATCGGGCAGAGACCGCCGCTCGGGAAAGGATCGCCGGGGGGCTGTTGTCCGGCTTGCAGATACCGGTGCGCGGCGTCGACACTGTGACC
>JAABRJ010000410.1 GCA_011390985.1 Desulfobacteraceae bacterium | reverse complement strand
CTTGCCCGCAACATCCCCCAGGGAACCTGGTCGCTGCGGCACGGCAAGTGGGAGAAGAAAAGATTGACCGGCGTCGAGATCACCGGCAAAACCCTGGGGATCGTCGGTCTCGGGCATATCGGGCGGGTGGTCGCCGAGCGGGCCCAGGGGCTGAAAATGCGGGTGATCGCCAGCGACCCCTATGTGAGCCCCGAAGCGGCCCGGTCGCTGGGTGTGACGCTCATGAGTCTGGACGAACTGT
>JAABRJ010000409.1 GCA_011390985.1 Desulfobacteraceae bacterium | reverse complement strand
ATGAAATCCGGGGTGCGCCTGATCAACTGCTCCCGGGGCGAGGTGGTCAACATCGACGATCTCTACGATGCGCTCGTCAGCGGCCGGGTCGCCGGGGCCGCCCTGGATGTACTGCCCCAGGAACCGCCCGATCCGAAGTGGCCGATCCTGCAGCACCCCCATGTTATCCTCACACCGCACCTGGGGGCCAGCACCGGCGAGGCTCAGGAAAAGGTCGCCGACATGATCGCGCACCAGATCGCCAATTACCTGATCAACGACGTCATCACCAACGCGGTCAATTTCCCGTCGCTCTCCAAGGAGAGCATGGACCAGCTGCGCCCCTATCTCGACCTGACCGAAAAGATGGGATCGCTCATGGGCCAGCTGGCCAAGGGCGTGCATGACATCACCATCACCTACGAAGGCGACATGGTCAACCTGGCAACCCGGCCGCTGACCCACGCGCTACTCAAAGGCCTGCTGGGCGCCTTCACCGACAAACCGGTCAACTTCGTCAGCGCCCCCTCGATTGCCAAGGAAAAAGGCATTTCGGTCAAGGAGGTCACAACCCAGAAAAAGGCCAATTTTTCGGGCGTGATCCGGCTCAAACTGGAAAACGTCGAAGAGGGGCCGGACGAAATCTGGGGCACCATCTTCGCCGAGAAGCACCCGCGCATCATCCGGTTGGGCAAAATTTACCTCGACGCCATTCCCGAAGGCTCCATGATCGTCATCCAGAACATCGATCGGCCGGGGGTCATCGGTAATCTGGGGACCACCCTCGGGCGCCACAACATCAACATCGGCCGCTTTCAGCTGGGGCGGCTGGAAGACCGCGCCCTTTGCATGATCAACATCGATTCTCCGGCTGAGGAGGCGGTGATCGAAGAATTGCGGGCGCTTCCCAATATCATTTCGGCCCAGCAGGTGCGCCTGGACTGAAACGGCGGCCGGCGTTTCCGATGTGACGAAAGCAGAAGGGCGAACCGTGTGAACGGTTCGCCCTTCTGCTTTCGTCGGGGGGTTTGGTTTGGCCTCCTGGCTGCCGCCGGCGGCTACCGGATTTTGTGCTTGACCTGATCCTTGAGCCATTCAACCCAGGGTGCCAAGCCTGCACCGGTGCGGGCCGACATTTCAAAGATCGGCATCTGCGGGTGGATCTGGCGGATATTCTCCAGCGCAGCCGCTTTGTCATAGTCGAGGTGCGGCAGCAGGTCGGTTTTGTTCAGCAGGGCGGCGTCGCAGACCCGGAACATCAGGGGGTACTTGAGGGGTTTGTCCTCCCCTTCGGTCACGCTGAGCACGACCGCGCGGGCGTCTTCACCGATGTCGAATTCCGCCGGGCAGACGAGGTTGCCCACGTTTTCGACGATCAGCAGGTCCGCCTGATCCAAATCCAGGTCCATGGCCGCTTTTTCGATGACATGCGCCGCCAGGTGGCAGTCGCCGCCGAAGGCGTCGGTGTTGACCTGGACCACCGGCACGCCCGAGCGTGCCAGGCGGTCTGCGTCGTTGGTGGTGCAGACGTCGCCGACGATGACGGCACAGCGAACATCCGGTGCCAGCAGGGCGAGGGTCTTCTCCAGCGTGGTGGTCTTGCCCGAACCCGGCGAGCTCATCATGTTGAGGACAAACACGTTTTTGCTTCTGAAAAGCTCCCGATTGCGGGCGGCCATGGTGTCGTTGACGTCCAGGACCTTGCGAACCACTTTGATTTCCATGAATCTTTCCTTCCAATCAGACCGGCTGGCGGCCGCCTGAGGGGTCAGTCTTTTTCGACTTCGATCGACACGATGTCCAGTTCACGCCCCGAAATCATTTCGACGTTCACGCCGTCACAGGCCGGACAGCGGAAGACCGGCCCGTTGAGGGTCCATTCGTGGTCGCAGGCACGGCAGCGCGCCACCACCGGCACCTCTTCGATGAAGAGCTCCGCGCCCTCCAGGGCGGTGCTGCGGGTGATGACCTCGAAGCAGAAGCGCAGGCTTTCCGGCACCACCGCCGCCATTTTGCCGACCTTCAGGTTCACCCGCTGCACCCGGGCGTCGGCCAGCTGGGCGGGTATCGAGGCTTTGGCGATTTCAACAATCTGGAGGGCGAGCCCCATTTCGTGCATGCTCTTCGACCGCGATCCTGAAAAAAAGTTCAACGCCGGATGACGGGGCGGCGGCCGTCAAAAAACCTTGGCGCAGAGTTCGCCGAGGGTCCCCAGGTTTTCACAGACGTGGATGCCGCTGGCCTTCATGGCGGTGATCTTGCCCTGGGCGGTGCCGCTGGCGCCGCTGATGATGGCGCCGGCATGACCCATGCGGCGGCCCGGTGGGGCCGTCAAGCCGGCGATAAAGCCCACCACCGGTTTGGTCACTTCGCGGGTGATGAAATTGGCGGCGTCTTCCTCGGCCGTGCCGCCGATTTCGCCCACCATGACGATTCCGGTGGTCTCGGGGTCGCTCTGGAAGGCCGACAGGCAGTCGATAAAGTTGGTGCCGTTGACCGGGTCGCCGCCGATCCCGATGCAGGTGGTCTGGCCGATGCCCTGCTGGGTCAACTGGTGAACGACTTCGTAGGTCAGGGTGCCGGAGCGCGACACCACCCCGATCGGGCCGCCGGGCTTGTGGATCGGGCCGGGCATGATGCCGACCTTGCACGCGCCGGGGGTGATGATCCCCGGGCAGTTGGGGCCGATCAGGCGGCAGGTTATGTTTCTGAGGTAGTTTTTGACCCGCATCATGTCCATCACGGGAATTCCCTCGGTAATGGCCACGATCAGGTCCACGCCGCTGTCGGCGGCCTCGAAAATCGCGTCGGCGGCAAACGCCGGCGGCACGAAGATCAGGCTGCAGTTGGCCCCGGTTTGCGCAACGGCCTCCTTGGCGCGGTTAAAAACGGGGATTCCGTCCATGTCCTGGCCGCCCTTGCCGGGGGTTACGCCGGCCACCACCCGGGTGCCGTAGGCCGCGCACTGGCGGGTGTGAAACTGCCCCTCGCGCCCGGTGATTCCCTGAACCAGGACCTTGGTGTTTTTGTCGACGAAAATGCTCATCTTTTCTCCCTCTATAGACCCACCTGTAGGATTCGGAAGAGGTGTCAGGCGTTGACGATCGCCGCCACCTTTTGGGCCGCGTCCTTGAGGTCCACCGCAGTGATCAGGTTCAAGCCGGATTCCGACAGGATCCGCCGGCCCTCCTCAACGTTGGTGCCTTCCATGCGGACCACCACCGGCACGTTCAAGCCGGCTTTGTGTGCGGCCGTCACCACGCCTTGGGCCAGCACGTCGCAGCGCAGGATGCCCCCGAAGATGTTGATCAGAATGCCTCTGACGTTCTTGTCGCTGAGGAGGATGCGGAAGCCGTTTTCCACCATTTCGGCGTTGGCGCCGCCGCCCACGTCCAGAAAGTTGGCCGGTTCGGCGCCGGCCAGCTTGATGATGTCCATCGTGGCCATGGCAAGCCCCGCGCCGTTGACCATGTTGCCGACATTGCCGCCGCCGCCGAGATTGATGTAGTTGAGGTTGTACTTGGAGGCTTCCAGCTCCAGCGGGTCCTCTTCATCCGTATCGCGGTAGGCCAGGATGTCCTTGTGCCGGAAGAGGGCGTTGCTGTCCACGTCCACCTTGGCATCCAGCGCGATGACGCTGTTTTCAGCGGTCAGCACCAGGGGGTTGATCTCCACCAGCGAGCAGTCGCAGGTGTTGAAAACCCGGTAGAGGCTGCTCAGCAGGGCGAAAAAGGGCTTCATCGCCGCCGCCGGGATGTTGAGGCGGAAGGCCGCCTCGCGCAGGTGGTAAGGCTGGATGCCCAGCAGCGGGTCAACGTAAACCTTGACGATTTTCTCCGGCGTCTCGGCCGCCACGGTTTCAATGTCCATGCCGCCCGCCTCGCTGGCCATGATGATGTTCTGGGCCGTGGCGCGATCGGGCAGGATGCTCAGATAGAGTTCCTTGGCGATGTTTAGGCCCTGCTCCACCAGGACCTTCTTGACCAGCCGGCCTTGCGGGCCGGTCTGGGGCGTGACCAGGGTCATGCCGATGATCTGGCCGGCCAGGGCGCCCACCTCTTCCAGGGACCGGGCCAGTTTGACCCCGCCGCCTTTGCCGCGCCCCCCGGCGTGAATCTGGGCCTTGACCACCACCGGAAAGCCCCCCAGCGTTTGCGCCACGCCCCTGGCCTCCTCGGGGGTGAAGGCGACGCCGCCATTTGGAACCGGGACGCCGTTTTTGCGGAACAGTTCCTTTGCCTGGTACTCGTGGATTTTCATTGCTGCAACCCCCTCTGGGTGTCCTGCGGGATATTAACGGTGTAAACGCCGGATAAACCGGCGTTTACCCGCTTTTCCGGATGACGACGGGCTAAGCGATGACGGCCAGCACATCGTTTTTGGCAACCGAGTCGCCGCTCTTGCGCGTGATGGCCTTGATGGTGCCGGCCACCGGGGCCGGCAGGGCGTTTTCCATTTTCATGGCCTCCAGGACCACCACCGTTTCCCCCTCGGTGACGGTATCGCCGACCTGTTTGCTGTAGGAAACGATCATGCCGGGCATCGGGGCCACCAGCGGGGTGCCGTCGACGACGGCGGCCGCCGGTTTCGGCGCTGCCGTCGGTTTGGCGGCGGCCGCCGGTTTGGGTGCCGCCGGGGCGGCTGCCGGTGCGGTCGGGGCCTTGGGTGCGGCGGGCGCGGTCGTACGCAGCGGCGGCATAAACATCCCCATGGGTGCCGCGGCCGTCGTGGGCGCGGCGGGCGCGGCCGGCAGCTGCTGCATGTAGCTGATCACCGGTGAGCCGCCGACCTCGTCCACGCCGACCGCGAAGTATTCGTCATCCACAAACACGTTGAAGGTGCGCAGGCACTCGGTCTTGGGCGGGGCGGCCTCTTTCTTGGCCTTTTCCACCAGCTCACCGGCCAGCGCTTTCTTGACCAGCTCGCGCTCTTTGAGGGCCTGCTCCAGGGTTTTGGGGCGGACTTCGGCGGGCGCCTCCTCCTTGCCGTACTTCCACTTGAGGAAGCGTTTGCCGGTAACCGGGTAGAGGGCGTAGAGAATTTCATCGTCCAGATCCACCGCGAGGCCCTTGATCTCTTCCTGGGCCTTCTTCAGCTCGGGTTCCAGGACTTCGGCAGGTCGGCAGGTGATCGGCTCCTCGCCCCGCGGGTAGCCTTTGAGGGCTTTTTTCTGGACCTCCGCGTTGATGGGCACCGCGGTTTTGCCGTAAAGCCCGTAGCAGAGGTCTTTGACCTGGCCGGTAATGCGCTTGTAGCGCTCGTTGCCATCGTCAAAGAGCACGTTGTTGACCGTCTGCACGCCGACGATCTGGCTGGTGGGCGTCACCAGCGGGATCTGGCCGAGATCCTTGCGCACCCGCGGCAGCTCGGCGTAAACCTGAGCGATCTTGTCGAGGGCGTCCATTTCGCGCAGCTGGTTGACCAGATTGGAGAGCATGCCGCCCGGGGTCTGGTGCAGCAGCACGTTGATGTCGATGATCGCCATTTTGGTGTCGTCCAGCAGGTGGCGGTATTTGGGCATGACTTCCTTTTCGAGGATTTCGTTGATCTGCCCCAGCAGACGGATGTCGAAGCCGGTGTCGCGGTTGGTCCCCAGCAGGGCCATCACCAGCGGCTCGATGGCGGCATGCGAGGTGCGGTAGGCGTAGGGCGCCATCACGGCGTCGACGATGTCCACACCGGCCTCGATCGCCTTGAGGTGGCTCAGGGCGGACATCCCCGAGGTGAAGTGGCTGTGGAGATGGATGGGCGGTTTGACCGCGGCTTTCATCGCTTTGACGATGGTGTAAGCGTCGTAGGGGGCGATCAGGCCGGCCATGTCCTTGATGCAGATGCTGTCGGCCCCCATCGCCTCCAGGGCCTTGGCCTTGCTGAGGTAGTATTCCAGGTTGTAGACCTCGCCGCCCAGCCGGGGTTCGGTCAGGGTGTAGCAGATGCAGCCCTGGAAGTGCTTGCCGCAGGACTTGATGACCGGCACGACGGTCTCGAAGTTGCGGTAATCGTTGAGGGCGTCGAAGGTCCGGAAGATGTCCATGCCGTTCTCGGCGGCGCGCTGGACAAAGATCTTGGCCACGTCGTCGGCGTAGTTGCGGTAGCCCACCAGGTTCTGCCCGCGCAGCAGCATGGAGAAGGGCGTTTTTTTGATGTAGCGCTTGAGGGTGCGGATGCGCTCCCAGGGGTCTTCGTTCAGAAAGCGGTGCATGGTGTCGAAGGTCGCGCCGCCCCAGACTTCCATGGCCCAGAAGCCTACCTGGTCCATCATCTCGGCCACCGGCAGCATGTCCTCGGTTCGCCCACGGGTGGCGAAAAGCGACTGGTGGCCGTCGCGAAGACTCAAATCTTCGATCTTGACAGGATTCGCCGCCTTGGGGCGGTCCTTGGCATAATTCATGTCCGTCATGACTACTTGGGTGTGATCGCTCATCTTACGCTTCTCCTCTCAAAAAGATAGCTTGCGCGGGTTAAAATTTTAGGTATCAGATAGTCTTCTGACCGGTTCGGGACCGGCGATTTAGCGCATTTTCCATCCTTGGAACGCTTTGAGCTGCATCAGCCCCCGCAGCTGCATCTGCTCCTGGCGGCCGCTGAAACCCCACGGTTTGAAGGCTGCGGCCGGCGCTGCGGCCGGTGCGGGCGCCTTTTGGGCTTCGCCGGCCTGAAGCTGTTGCAGACAGAGGGCTTCTTCTTCGGTTTGGATGTAGGCGATAACCGCCGAGGCGACGGCGGCCCTTTTTTTGTTGGCTTCCATGGGGTCTCCCTGCGTAAAGCGTTGACAAAGGTGGGCGGAAAAGCGGCCCGGCTCACATCGGAATGTTGCCGTGCTTTTTCGGCGGCCGGAGCTCCCGCTTGGTGCACAGGACCTCCAGCGCCTCGATGAGGCGCGGCCGGGTTTCACTGGGCTCGATCACCGCGTCGATGTACCCCCGGCTGGCGGCGCAGTACGGGTTGGAGAAAAGCGCCTTGTACTCTTCGATTTTTTCCTTACGCTTGGCCACCGGGTCGGCGGCTTCCTTGATGTCGCGGCGGTGGATGATGTTGGCGGCCCCCTCGGCGCCCATCACCGCGATTTCGGCGGTGGGCCAGGCAAAGGCCATATCGGCCCCCAGGTCCTTGGAGCACATCGCCAGGTAGGAGCCGCCGTAGTCCTTGCGGGTCACCAGCAGCAGCTTGGGCACGGTGGCCTCCGAATAGCACCACAGCAGCTTGGCGCCGTGCCGGATGATGCCGTTCCATTCCTGCTGGCTGCCGGGCAGGTAGCCCGGCACATCGGCGATGGTCAGCATCGGGATGTTGAAGGCGTCACAGAACCGGATGAAGCGCGTGGCCTTGTCCGAAGCGTTGATGTCCAGACAGCCGGCCATGTTGTTGGGCTGATTGGCGATGATGCCGATCGTCCGGCCGTTCAGGCGGGCGAAACAGACGAGAATGTTGGGCGCGAAGAACTGGTGCGGCTCGAAAAATTCGCCGTTGTCGACGATCGCGCGAATCACGTCTTGTATGTCGTAGGCCTGATTGGGGTTGTCCGGAATGATCGTGTTGAGCGCCGCCGCGGTGCGCCGGGGGTCGTCCCCGGTATCGACCCGCGGCGGGTCCTCCATGTTGTTGGCGGGCAGGTAGGACAGCAGCCGCTTGATCTGCTCGATGGCGTCCTGGTCGCTTTCACAGGCAAAATGTGAAACGCCGCTTTTCTGGCTGTGGGTCATGGCCCCGCCGAGTTCCTCGAAGCTGATCTCCTCGCCGGTGACGGCCTTGATGACCTGGGGCCCGGTGATGAACATGTAGCTGGTGTTTTTGACCATGAAAATCCAGTCGGTCATGGCCGGTGAGTACACGGCACCGCCGGCGGTGGTGCCCATGATGGCCGAAATCTGGGGGATGACCCCCGAGGCCAGTGAATTGCGGTAAAAAATCTGGCCGAACCCCGACAGGGCGTCGACCCCTTCCTGGATTCGGGCCCCGCCGGAATCGTTGATGCCCACGAAGGGCACACCGGCTTTGAGGGCCAGGTCCATGACCTTGCAGATTTTCTTGGCGTGCATTTCGCCCAGGCTGCCGGCACGCGAGGTGAAATCCTGGGAGAAGGCAAACACCGGGCGGCCGTCCACCAACCCGTGGCCGGTGATCACGCCGTCGGAGGGCACCTCGACCTTTTCCATCCCGAAGTTGACGCAGCGGTGCTGGACGAACATGTCGATTTCGCGGAAAGTGCCCGTGTCGAAAAGCAGGTCCAGCCGCTCACGGGCGCTGAGCTTGCCCGATTCCTTGTGTTTCGCGACGGCCTTCGCGCCCCCCATTTGCAGGACCATACGCTCGCGTTCCTTGAGATCCTTTAGCTTGTCATCAACAACACCCATCGTTTTTTCCTTTCGTCTCGGCAGATTTTCTGATTGGAAAACATTATATATCCGAATCCTTGTCAAGCAAAAAGAGGAGTTCATTGGCGGCCCGGGTGGGCGCACAGTCGCCCCTCTGAACGGCGCCGATCACCTCGGGAAGCCGGCGCTTGACGGCCGGATGCTGGTGGAAGCGCTCTTTGAGCCCCTCTTCGAGCAGGGTCCACATCCAGGCCAGGGCCTGCTGGCGGCGTTTGGCCTCCAACTCTCCTACGGCTTCCAGCTTGCGGTGATGCGTCATCACGGTCGACCAGATGGCCTCGATGCCGAGCATCTTGAGGGCGCTGCAGGTCAGCACCGGCGGGGTCCAGTTGGGAGAGACCGGACTGAGGTAGTGCAGGGCGTTTTCATACTCCCTGCGGGCCCGCCGCGCCTTTTCGAGGTTGTCGCCGTCGGCCTTGTTGATGGCGATGGCGTCGGCCAGCTCCAGGATGCCCTTCTTGATGCCCTGGAGTTCGTCGCCGGCGCCGGCCAGCATCAGGACCAGAAAGAAGTCGACCATGGAGGCCACCGCCGTTTCCGACTGCCCGACCCCCACGGTTTCGACGATAATTATGTCATAGCCTGCGGCTTCGCAGACCGCCATGGTCTCGCGTGTCCGGCTGGCCACGCCGCCCAGGGTGCCCCCCGAGGGCGAGGGCCGGATAAAGGCGTTCTCCTCGGCCGACAGGCGTTCCATGCGGGTTTTGTCCGCCAGGATGCTGCCGCCGCTGCGCGCGCTGCTGGGATCGACCGCCAGCACGGCCAGCCGGTGGCCCTTGCCCACCAGGTACATGCCCAGGCTCTCGATGAAGGTGCTTTTGCCGACCCCGGGCACCCCCGTGATGCCCACCCGGACCGCCTTGCAGCGGTGGGGCAGGAGGTGCTCGACGATCTCGCGCGCCAGTTTCTGGCGGCTCGGCAGGACGCTTTCCACCAGGGTGATGGTCTTGGCGAGGCTGCGGTTGTTGCGCTCCAGAACGCCTCTGACGTAGCTTTCGGCTTCGGCGGATAGCATCGCGGTAAGATCAGGCTTTCTTTTCGACGACGTTCAGGACCTTGTTGGCGGCGTCGGTCACCACCGTGCCGGGGCCGAAGACGCAGGCCGCGCCGGCCTGATGGAGAAAATCGTAATCGCCCGGCGGAATGACCCCGCCGACCACCACCGCGATGTCGTCGCCGCCGGCGAGCTTGAGCTCCTCGATCAGTTGCGGCACAAGGGTCTTGTGGCCGGCGGCGAGGCTGGAGACCCCGACCACGTGGACGTCGTTTTCGACCGCCATTTTGGCGGCTTCCCTGGGAGTCTGGAACATGGGGCTGATGTCGACGTCGAAGCCCAGGTCGGCGAAGGCCGTGGCGATCACCTTGATGCCGCGGTCGTGGCCGTCCTGACCCATCTTGGTGACCAGGATGCGCGGCCGTCGGCCCCGCTCCTGCTTGAAATCCTCGGTGCGCTTGCGCAGGGCGGCAAAGATCGCGCTGTCGCCGTACTCGGCGGCGTAGACCCCCGAAATACTCTGGGTGGTGGCGACGAAACGTCCGAAGACCTTCTCAATGGCATCCGATATCTCGCCCACCGTGGCGCGCGCACGCACGGCGGGGATGCAGGCGGCCAGCAGGTTGGCGCCGCTTTCGGCCGCGTGGGTGACGGCCGCGATCGCTTGCGCGACCGCCGCGGCGTCGCGCCGGCCGCGGATCTCCGTGAGGCGCGCGACCTGCTCGGCGCGCACGCTGGCGGGCACCTCGAGAACCTCCATGGGGGTCTCCTGGCCGATCTTGTACTTGTTGACCCCGACGATCACGTCAAACCCCTGGTCGATGCGGGCCTGTTTGCGGGCCGCCGACTCCTCGATCCGCATTTTGGGCATGCCGGTTTCAATGGCCTTGGCCATGCCGCCCAGCTCCTCGACCTCGGCGATGATCTTGCGGGCCTCGCGGATGATGCCGTCGGTCAGGGCCTCCACGTAGTAGGAGCCGCCCAAGGGGTCGATCACGTGGCAGACCTGGGATTCCTCCTGGATGACCAGCTGGGTGTTGCGGGCGATGCGGGCGGAGAAATCGGTCGGCAGGCCGACGGCCTCGTCGAAGGAATTGGTGTGCAGCGACTGGGTGCCGCCCAGGACCGCCGACAGGGCCTCCAGGGTCGTGCGGATGATGTTGTTGTAAGGGTCCTGCTGGGTGAGGCTCCAGCCCGAGGTCTGGACGTGGGTGCGCAGCATGGAGGATTTGGAGTTCTTGGGGCTGAACTGCCGCATCAGGTCGTGCCAGAGGAAGCGCGCCGCGCGCAGCATGGCGATTTCCATGAAGAAGTTCATCCCGACCCCGAAGAAGAACGAGAGCCGCGGCGCGAAGGTGTCGATATCCAGGCCGGCCTTGATCGCCGCCCGCACGTATTCGATCCCGTCGGCCAGGGTGAAGGCGGTCTGGAGCACCGAGTTGGCGCCGGCCTCCATCATGTGGTAGCCGCTGATGCTGACGGTGTTGAAGCGCGGCATGTTCTCGGAGCAGTAAGCGATGATGTCGGAGACGATCCGCATCGAAGGCTCGGGCGGGTAGATATAGGTGTTGCGGGTGAGGTACTCCTTGAGGATGTCGTTCTGGATCGTACCGTTGAGCTGGGCCTGGGCGACCCCCTGCTCCTCGGCGGCCACGATGTAGCCCGCCAGGATGGGCAGAACCGCACCGTTCATGGTCATGGAAACCGACATCTGGTCCAGCGGGATCTGGTCGAAGAGGATCTTCATATCCTCGACGGAATCGATCGCGACCCCGGCCTTGCCGATGTCGCCGACCACCCGCGGGTGGTCCGAATCATAGCCCCGGTGGGTGGCCAGGTCGAAGGCCACCGAGAGGCCCTTCTGGCCGCCGGCCAGGTTCCGGCGGTAAAAGGCGTTGGATTCCTTGGCGGTCGAGAAGCCGGCGTACTGCCGGATGGTCCAGGGGCGTCCCGTGTACATGGTGGCCATTGGGCCGCGAACATAAGGGGCGATCCCCGGCAGGGTGTTGAGGTGCTCCATGCCCTCGAGGTCTTCGGCGGTATACAGCGGCTTGACGTGGATGCCTTCGGGCGTATCCCAGTTCAGACTCTCGATCGGTTTGCCTTTCATCTGCTTGGATGCCAGGTCGATCCATTTCTGCAGGTCGGGGTGGTCTGCCATGTTCACTCTCCTTGTTGAATGCGGCCTAAAATTAAAAAAGAGGCAAGCGCCCGGGGGGGCGACCCGAGCGCTTTGGGGCTGTCGAACCGTCGGTCGGCGGGTTCCGGATGCGGGGAAAGAAACTGAGCGATCGTTCGGTAGGCGTAGCTTATCCAAAAACTACTGACGAGTCAATATGTTTGCCGTTCGGGCGATGTCCCTCACGACCCGGCGGTCCTGCCGGGGCGCGACAGTGCACCGGCGCCTACCGTTCACACAGTTCCACCAGGACGCCGTTGGTGGCCTTGGGGTGCAGAAAGGCGATTTTGGCGCCGCCCGCGCCCTTGCGGGGCGTCTGGTCGATCAGCTGGATGCCCTTGGCCTTGAGCTCTTCAAGGGCCGCCTCGATGTTGTCCACGCGAAAGGCCACGTGCTGGATGCCCGCGCCCTTCTTTTCGATGTACTTGGCCACCGGGCCGTCGGGGGCGGTGGACATCAGCAGTTCGACCTCGCTTTCGCCCACCGGAAAAAAAGCGGTGGTCACTTTCTGTTCCGCAACGGTCTCGGTGCCTTCGAAATTCAAGCCCAGTACATCCTGCCAGAAGCGCTGGCCCTCCTCGATGCTGTTGACCGCTATGCCGAGGTGATCGATTTTCAGGATCTTCATGGTGTTTCTCCTTATGGTGGTGAGGGGTTGCCCCGGGGTGGATGAAAAAGGTGCGTGGCCCGGGCGGGTGCCGCGGGGCTTGACCCGTCCGGCGGGCTATGCAAAGCGCGCCATGACCCGCTTGAAGCCCGGCAGGGCGTCCACGATGGTGTCATCCGCCACGCAAAACGCGATCCTGAAATGTCCCGGGCGGCCGAAGCCGCTGCCCGGAACCGTCAGGATCAGCTCCTCCTGCAGGGCCTGAACGAATTTTACGTCGTCGGCCACCGCGGTTCGCGGAAAGACGTAGAGGGCGCCCTTGGGTTTGACGAAGTCGTAGCCGCAGTCGGCCAGGCCGTCGCACAGCAGGTCCCGCTTGCGCTGGTAGGCGGCCACATCCACGCTGGCATCCTG
>JAABRJ010000408.1 GCA_011390985.1 Desulfobacteraceae bacterium | reverse complement strand
CCGACCGGCACGGCGAGCGGCAGGTCGTTGCTCTGCGGGGCGATCCGGCCGCCCTCGTTGAAGCCCCCAAAGAAAATAATGAAGTTTTCCATCGGTTTGCCGCGCCAGATCTCCGCCGCGGTTTCACGGAAGGAGGGGACCATCCAGTCCGAGGCCCGCAGGGCAGCCACGGCGCCCAGCTGGGCGGCCTCCTGGCCGGTGATCGGGGCAAACGTGCCGATCCGCCCCTGGCGCTGAAGGCCGAGCATGCGCTCGTCGAAGCGCCGGCCGAGCAGCATGGCGCGATGTAGTTTGAGCAGTTCCGCGGGATCGATGCGGGGGTCCAGGGCGGCGTCGAGTCCGCCGTTTTCGTCCAGGATGGAAAGGTGTTCTATCTGACAGGGAAACGGGACCGGGGTGCGCGGCATGGCGTCGACTCTCCTTTCCGGCGGCAAGGGTTGTTGATCCGGTCTGGGCAGTGTCACGGCAGGGGCTGGAGCGGTTCGTTTTTGCGAATCGCCAGTTGCACTCTTTTAAAATGCATCTTTTCGGGGGTGAGTCAAGCGCCGCGTTTCGGGGCTGGTCGCGCTGAAACTGTTTGTCGACATCGGCAGCGCTGGGGCGGCTGCCCGGAGGGGGCCGCGGGGCCTGAATTCCGGGCAACCGGTGGGGGTCAGCGGTCGAAGACGTCGGCCACGTCCATGGCTTCCAGTCTGAGCTGCTGGGAGTGCCAGACGTTGTTCTCGTTGTTGAAGGTTTCGAGCTGCACCTGGGTCAGTTGCGTCACCATGCGGATATCCTCGGCCGCCGCTTCTTCCTCGCCCAGGCGGGTGTGGAGGCTGGCGCGGCTGTAGTAAGCGGCGCCGTATTGCGGATCGATCGCCAGCGCCTGGTCGAAGTCCTGCAGGGCCTTGGCCTGATCGCCGCCGGCTTCATGCGCCAGCCCCCGCAGGTGGTAGGCCTTGGCGTAGCCCGGCGCCAGCTGGACGACGTGATCGAAATCCGCCAGTGCCGCTGCCGTCTGGCCGAGCTTGAGGTGCGCCGCGCCGCGGCTGAGAAAGGCGCGGGTGGAAGCGGGGTCTTGAAGGGTGGCGTGGGTCAACGCCGCGACGCTCTCAGCGAAGTTGCCGGCGACGAACTCCGCCATTCCCTGCTCGAAATACGCTTTGCTCTGGTTGTTTTGGGTCATGAGTCTTCCTCTCTATCTTAACACCGAGGGCTGGGTCTTTAACCGAGCCCGGATTTTTGGTTTAACGACCGCCGGCTTTTCAACAGCGGGTTATAGAAACTTCGAAAATCAAAGCCCTCTCTTAACGGTTTCCGAAGCGGCTGCCGCAGCCTGGCTTAAGTCTAGCCTAAGTACCGTCCCGGCGGCTGTCAACGGCGTCGGTGGCGGGGGCCGCCCGCCCTTCGGGGCGATGGCTTGAATGTCGCCTAAGAGGTCTTACTGTAAGCTTCGATCTACCCGCTTGGGTGCTTGTGACCGCCCGAGCCGTCTGATACCCTTAAAAAAGCCGCGTCGCGTGACATTGCGGCGGTGCGGCCGTCAAGGAGGTTCCCATGAACGATTGCAAAGACCGGCGCGAAAAGCGTCGCAGCCATTTTCGTAATACGGTGATTCTCACCGAAAAGGCCCTCGGGACGTCCTTTCCGGTGCGGATGTGCAATGCCAGCGAGGACGGCCTCTTTTTCGAATCTGAAAGCCGTCTTGCGCCAGGCGCCCAGATCTACCTGATGGCGCCCGGCTCCTGCGACGTGGACCGCGCGAAAGTCGTCTGGTGTCGTGAAATCCTGGATCCCGATGCCCGCCGCTACCGGGTGGGGGCGACCTTCCCCAACACCCTGGTGCACTGATTCAACCCAACGCCTTTTGCGCCCGGTCCGGCCGGCAGGCAACCCGGCGCAAAAGGCGCCCGCCATCCGCCGGACCGCTGCAGCAGAGATCCCGCTGCGGTCCTCAAGGCCGCCGATCAGGCCCTTTAGCGGGCCAAAAAGGCGGGCCGCAACCGTGTTGCCGCCTGATTTACCCGCTGGTTCGCTGAAAACCGGCCGCTCTTTACAAGCTTGGGTACCGTCTCTACCATTCAGGTTACATTCGACTCTGGAATTCAGAACCCACCAGGCACCCGGCGGGCCGCACGGCGCCGGGCGACCCACCCCATGAAAGGCAGGTAGGGCATGTACGACTTTAACGCCGACGAGATCTTCGAAATGGCCGAACAACTTGAACGCAACGGTTCCAAATTTTATCGAAACGCCGCCGAAACCGTAACGCTGCCGGAGGAAAGCGCCCTTCTCCTGAAGCTCGCTGCCATGGAGGACGAGCACGAAAAAACCTTCCAGAGGATGCGCTCCGAACTCGGCGATCAGGAAAAGACCGCCACCGTTTTCGATCCCGGCGGCGAGGCCGCGCACTACCTGAGGGCGCTGGCCGACACCCGGGTTTTTTTC
>JAABRJ010000407.1 GCA_011390985.1 Desulfobacteraceae bacterium | reverse complement strand
AGGCCGTCCAGCGTTTGCTTCATGCTGGCACGTGAAACGGGCAGCCCGCATAGGACGCAGTGGTCACTCATGGTGGGTGGTCCGTTTTGGCGCGGCTCCCGTGATGGCGTTGACGCAAAGGAGATTGCTCAAGGCATGCATACAGGGCTATCAGGTCACGGTCGCACCGTGGGTCTCGGGTTTGAACATCGGCTCAGTCCCGTCGGGTCCGTATCCAGCTTGCCTGGCGACGGGTGAGAAATCCCAGATAGAGGGGGAGTTTTCGCAGGATGTACCAAGGCACAGATAACAGTTCACCCAAACCAATCCAGCGGCGGCCAACCTTCCACCAGCCGGCCAATACCGTCAGGATCAGCAGGGCAAGAGTGCCCAGCGAAAGCATTGCTACCATGGGCCAAATCAGACCGAACCATGCAAGCAGTGAGGTGCTTGCCGCCTGTGCCACGAGCAGCAGAACCAGCAACGCCAAAGGAGGCACGCACATGTCCAGCGTCAGCGCCAGCAGGCCGACATTGCCGCTTGACAAGGCCTGCGACAACAGTCTCGGCGCTTGCGCGGCGACCATGCTCAGGTGGCCGTGCTCCCAACGTTTGCGCTGCGATTGGGAGCCTTGTTCATTCTCGGGAAAACTGCTGCTGACCAGCGCCTCGGGCAGAAACTGGGCAGGCTTGCGAATCCGAGCGCAATCCAGCCCCAGTTTGAGGTCTTCGACGATATGGCCGGTGGCGAGATTGACTTGTTGGAGCAAGGGCCAAGGAAAGGCCATGCCACTGCCCATCAATTGACAGGGCAGGCCCAGGCGCCGGTAGCCCTCCGCTCGCAGGCGGGTGCGGAAGTCCCATGCGAAGGCGGCCATTCGTTGCATCAATCCGGCTCCAGGCGGCGCAACCATGTCGTACATGGCCTGTACAGGCCTCTGCAAACGGTGCGCCTCTGTGGAGATCGCTGAAAGGCTTCCCGGGGCGGCGACACAGTCTGCATCGACCACAATCACCACGTCGGGCGGTGCATGACGCAAATGATTCACGCCATGAGCGAGTGCATAGCCTTTGCCGCGAAGGTGGTCGTCGAACCGTTCCAGAACGTCGGCACCGGCGGATCTCGCCCGGGCCGCTGTATCGTCCGTGCAGTTGTCAGCCACGACGAGCAACCGCCCGCCAGCGGGCAGTTCCTGCAGAGCTTGGATCACCATGGACTCGATGATCTGTGCCTCATCGTGCGCAGGCATGAGGACGACGGCCGAAGGCAAGGGTGTTTGCGCTTGCCCTTGGAATGAGCCAGTGCGTACCGGTAGGATGCTGACCAGGGTCTGCAGCGCAAGCAGCGCCACCAGCGCCAGCATGACCGTGCCTGTGGCCAGAAATGCCCAGCTGATGAGTGTGGTGATCATGGTGGCGGCAAGAAGATACGCCGAAGTTTGGCAGCTTCCGTGTCAACTGAGTGCCGTTCGATGACCCTCACTCGGGCTGCAAGACCCATGCTCTGCAGATCGGTGGTGGACATTGACAGCGCGCTGGCGAGCATGTTGGTCAAGGCGTCCACGTCGCCGGCAGGCACCAGCCAGCCGTCGACGCCATGGCGCACCAGTTCTGGAATACCGGCAATGCTCGTGGTCAGCACGGGCCTACCCAGTGCCATCGCCTCCATGATCACCACGGGCAGACCCTCAGCAAAACTGGCGAGGACCATGATTCTTGCTGCCTGCAGTTCCTGTTTCACGCGGTCGCTACTGACCCAGCCGGTAATGCCGACCTGTTCCTGAAGCTTGTGGTGGCGTATGTACGCTTCAAGTTCACTGCGCATCTCGCCATCGCCGGCGAGCACGAGGTGAAAGCCAATTCCGCGATCCCTGAGCTGGCGAACCGCGTCGAGCAGCAGCAGCTGGCCCTTCTGCTCGCAAAGTCGTCCCACGCAAACGAGGCGCGGCACCTCCGGGAACGGTTCGGTAGGGACAGGGCCTAGGAAGGAAGCTTCCAGGCCACAATGCACCACTTGGATCTTGGGCCAATGGCTGTGACCTACCCAGCGGTACAGCTGGCTCCGGCCGTAAGAGCTGATGGCGATCACGCGTGAGGCCGCTTCCATCTTTTCGCGCAAGTGCAGCCCCAAAGGCCGGTCGAACTCGTCCGGGCCATGTACGGTGAACGAAAATGGCGGGCCACCGATCAGGCTGGCCAGCAGCGCGACCTCGGCCGGGTTGGTGCCGAAATGAACATGCAGGTGGTCGACCTTGTTCTGGCGGCACCAATGCACGAGCTCACAGGCTTCCGCCAGATACACAAGGTGGTAGAGGGCTGGCCGGTCGGACATGCGGGAAAGGCCTAGCGCGGTGCCGACCGCGCGCAAAAATGCCGCAGGCTTGCTCAGGAACTGGCGAAAGCTGGCTGGCAGCAGGGCACCGAGACCTCGGCGCAGCAGGTAGTGGGTCTTCTCTCGCTCTGCAATGTCATCCGCGTCCA
>JAABRJ010000406.1 GCA_011390985.1 Desulfobacteraceae bacterium | reverse complement strand
GGGCTTCCGGAGCTGATCCGCGCCAAGAAAAAAAACCATCCGGCCGAACTGCGCCGCGCCCTGGCCGCGCTGAGCGCCGGCAACCAGCCCTTCACCCCGCCGCTCCTGGCCCCCGCGGGCGTGCCGATCCACTACCTCTTCGGCCGGCAGGACCGGAAGTACCGGGAGACGGCCGAAGACGCGGCCCGCCGCCTGCCCGAAATGGTCTGCCACCCCTTTGAGGCCGCCTCCCACAACGTGCACTTCCAGTTTCCGGATGCGGTCGCCGCGCTGATCGACGAGATCCTGGGGCTGCCCGAAAATGCCACCGTTAAACCGCCGGAGGACCCCCAATGAATCCCCAAAGGCTGCTGTGCATCGGACATCGCGGGGCGTGCGGCCACGCCCCCGAAAACACCCTGGCCTCGATCCGCAAGGCCCTGGAACTGGGGGCGCCGTGCCTGGAAATCGATGTCTACCACGTGGACAACCGCCTGGTGGTGTTCCATGACGACCGGCTGGAGCGGACCACCAACGGGACGGGCTACCTGCTCGAGCAGAAGTTTGACCACCTGCGCTCCCTGGATGCCGGCAACGGCGAACGGATCCCGACCCTCGAAGAGGTTTTCGACGCCGTCGACCGCCGTGCGGGCGTCAACATCGAACTCAAAGGCCCGGCCACCGCCCGGCCGGTGGTCAGGCTGCTCGCGAAGCTGCGCAGCCGCGGCTGGCCTGGCGACCTGATCCTGGTGTCTTCCTTTGATCACCGCCAACTGGCCGAGGTACGCCGGCTCGACCCGGCTATCAAGCTCGGGGCGCTGATCGTCGGTCTGCCGTTGGACGACGCCGCCTTTGCCGCCGCCCTGGGGGCCTACTCGGTCCACCTTTCACTGGAGTTCATCGACCGGCGCTTCGTGGACGACGCCCACGCCCGCGGCCTGCAGGTATTCGTGTTCACGGTCGACCACCCGGAGGACATTCGCAAGATGACGCGCTTGGGGGTCGACGGCGTCTTCACCAACTTTCCCGAGCGTGTTGTGGGCCTCGTGCCGCAGGCCCGGCCGTCGGTCGGCTGGGGGGATCCCGCAGCCGGCTGTCGCCCCCTTAAAAATGATAAACCGAGGCCGGGGCGGTGACGGGCGGCGGCAACTGCCGCCGGATCAGCGGGCTCAGCTGGTGTCTTTGGCCAAGGTGCTGAAGCTGGCGATTCCGTCGAAGAGGCTTTCGGCGCCCTTGACGGGTTTGGCATCACGGGCCTTGCAGTGCGGGCAGGGCACCGGCCGGTCTTCCTCCCCCTTGAGGATCACCCGCTGAAAGCTGTGGCCGCAATGCGGACAGTTATAGTCGATCGTGGGCATGGCGTGACTATACCCCCAGAAGCGTGTGGCGGTCAATCCGCAGCGCCCGGACGGAATCCCCCGAAGCGGCCCGCAGCTTGTGTGCCACCCCGACCGTCATCCGCCGCCGCCGTTATCCCTGCTGTTGCCGCGGCAGCAGCAGGCACAGCCCCAGGCAGAGCAGCGCCGCAACCAGCACCGTGACAAACACCCACCCCACCCCGTCGACCACCGCCTGCACCAGGCGCTGCTGCATCTCCGGCGGCAGCAGGGCCTGGATTTCCGGTCGCAACAGGCTTTCGCTGTGATCGCCGATGCGCGCGAGGACCTCGGCAGGCAGCCGGCTTGCGCCGCCCTCGCCCCATGCCGCCGAAGCGGCGGACATCTTGGCGGCCACGAAGCTGCCGCAAATCCCGACCCCCACGGTTCCCCCGAGGGTGCGCGCAAACTGGTTCGAGGCTGTCGCCACCCCGAGGTCCTCCAGACCGACGCTGGCCTGCACCACCAGAAGGGTCGCCAGGGTCACAAACCCCATGCCGAGGCCCACCAGCAGAAAGACCCAGAAACAGGCGGACATGCCGGTGCCGGCGTCAAACCCCAGGGTCAAGCCGCAGCCCGCCGCGAGCAACACGGCGCCCAGGATGGCGGCGGCCTTGTGACCGAGACGGTGGACGATCTGCCCCAGGACCAGCGACCCCACCGACCATCCCAGGCTGAGGGACAGCATGGCCACACCGACCTGCATGGGGCTTTTGCCCAGGGCCCCCTGGATGAACAGCGGGGCATACGCGAAAAGCGCGAAAATGGCGAAACTGCTGAGGAAAACCGCACCGTTGCCGACGCTGAAACCGCGGATGGCAAAAAACCGGATGGACAGAAGCGGGTCCCTGGCCCGTTTTTCGGCGAAATAAAACCCGGCTCCCGCCGCAACGGTCAGCAGCAGCAGGCCGGCGATGGGCGCCGAGCCCCAGGGGTAGGTTCGGCCGCCGAGCAGGAAGGCGCGCAGCAGCGCCAGAATGGTGGTTGTCAGGGTGGCGACCCCGGCGAAGTCCAGGTCGACGCGCCGGCGTTTGGCGCGCAGCTCGCGCAGGCAGACGCCGATTCCCGCCAGCGACAGCAATCCCAACGGCACGTTGATGAAAAAAA
>JAABRJ010000405.1 GCA_011390985.1 Desulfobacteraceae bacterium | reverse complement strand
GATGCGGAAACCGGCGAACCCCAGATCGCGAGGCACCATGGCCTTGACCTGCTCGCTCTTATAATCGAACTGATCCCTGGAAAAGGGGACTTTGTGGACCTTCCCCTTGGCGTCGATGACGTTGATACCCACGGTCCGGTCGTAAAAAAGCCCGGGATGGAAGAACTGCAGGGTGAAGGGCAGCTTCTCGTCCCGCCACAGGGCCTTGCCAGGGATGAAGCGGATATCCCGCCATTGGTCGTAGTCGATTTTCATCAGCCGCTCGGGGATTTCACCCACCGGGCTTTTGAAAGGGTTTAAAGAAATTTTACGGGCTTCAGCCACGGCGTCCTGATAGCCGAAGGGTTCCGATGCGGCCTGCGCATGGAAAGGGCGAAAACCGGCGGCGACAACCAAAAGGCCGAGGAGGAAAGCTACTTGAAAGGCAAGGCCTCGCCCGCAACGGAAGCGGCCCCTAATTCTGGATTGAAGATTGACAGGCGATTTGGGTGGGTTTTGCATGCTTTTTTCCTCCGTATATGATCAGAATCAGGAAACAGCCCTTTGCAGGTTATCTTACGGTTGACCAGCGACGTTGCCAAGCAAAATCTGACTTCAGATACGCCCTGCGCGTCCCAGCGGTTGCGTTCGGCCCATCGGCGCCGCACCCCGGCCGGGCCTTCCCCGGTGCCGCCCGCACCCGCCGGCCTGAAAAAACGGCAATTGGGTTTGACAGGCCCCGTGCTTTCGGAGATAAAGAACGAACGCGGTTCATCCCAAGCCCAGGCCGCGAGCCTGCGCGGCAGCTGGTTTTTGCGGCACCGGACATTACGGGCGCCTCGCCGCACGCGATGGAGCAGCGAAGGGCTATAGTGGCCTTTATTTGATCATAGAACCTTTTTGCGAGGAATTCCGATGGCGCTTAAAAAAGTGGGAATCCTGACCGGCGGCGGCGACTGTGCCGGCCTGAATGCGGTCATCCGGGCCGTTACGCGGGCGGCCATTATCCAGGAAAATTGCACGGTGATCGGTATCGAAGAAGGGTTTGAGGGGCTGGTCTGCAACCGCACCCAGGAGCTGACCATCCGGTCGACGCGCGACATCCTGACCCTTGGGGGCACCATTCTCGGCACCACCAACAAGGGCAACCCTTTTGAGTACCGCCAATACGCCCCCGATGGCAGCATCAGCATCCATGACTATTCCGACCGGGCCTTCCAGAACTGCAAGGCGCTGGGGCTGGACTGCCTGATGGTGGTCGGCGGCGAGGGCACCATGGAGATCGCCCACCGCCTGTATCAGATGGGCGTGCCGGTGATCGGCATTCCCAAGACCATCGATAACGACCTTGAAATGACCGACTACACCTTTGGCTTTCAAACCGCGGTGGAGGTGGCCAGCGACGCCATGGACCGCCTGCACACCACCGGCCGCAGCCATCGGCGGGTGATGATCCTGGAAGTCATGGGCCGCAACGCCGGCTGGATCGCCCTGGAGGCCGGCATTGCCGGCGGCGCGCATGTCATCCTGATTCCCGAAATCCCTTACCGGATTGAGCGTGTCGTCGAGAAAATCAGGCTGCGGGCGGAAGGCGGAAGCCCTTACAGCATCGTCATGGTGGCGGAAGGCGCCCACGAGGAGGGCGGGTCAGCCGTCGCCCAGGAAAGTGCCGCCACCCGGCTTCAGGGCGTGCCGCAGCTCGGCGGGGTGGGCTTTTTTCTCGCCGGCCAGATTCAGGAGCACATCACCCTCGAAGTCCGCTGCACCGTGCTGGGCCATATCCAACGGGGCGGCTCGCCGTGCGCCTTCGACCGGGTGCTGGGCACCCGCCTGGGCAGCCGCGCGGTGGAAGCAGCGGCCCGGGGGGAATTCGGCAACATGGTGGCCCTGCGCACCCCCGAGGTGATTCTGGTGCCGCTGGCGGAGATTGCGGGAAAATGCCGCACCGTTCCGCTCACCTCCCAGATGATCCACTGCGCCGAGGCCATCGGCATCAATCTGGGGCGTCAAAACGGCTTCTCGTAAAAGCCCTCGTTGGGCAGCAGCGCCAGTCTCCAGGTGGCAGGGTTTTTCCAATGCCGTTCGGCCTCGCCAAACGCTGACAATCAAGGCGTCAGCCAGTCAGCACTGCCCTCCAGGCGCAGCGCCACGTCGCTGAACCATACCCGAAAGGTGCCGTCGGGCACCCGGCGGTCCAGGGACAGCACCAGGGGGCCAAGGACCTGGTGGTCCTCCCAGGTTGCCGTCCGGGTGGGCTCGGAGGCCCCGCCGCGGCGGTAGACCCACTGGCGGATGCGGTCGTCGCCACCCACAAACAGCTCGTAGACATCACCCGGCGTGTAGCCGGCCGAGGGCGGGTAGGTCACCACCAGGCGCCGGGCGCTGCCGCCGCCCAGGGGCAGCGGATGCTCGCCGAGGTCCGCCAGCGCGACGCCCTCGTCCCATACCAGGTGCAGGGGAAACAGCAACCAGTATTGGTCGTTAATGAAAGC
>JAABRJ010000404.1 GCA_011390985.1 Desulfobacteraceae bacterium | reverse complement strand
CCCCTGAAAACGACAGCGCCGCTATGAAACCCAGACTGGCCGAGATCCTCGCGCAAAAGTTCGGCGTTCCGCAGGAGGCCTATAGCGATGCCCGCAGGCTGGCGCTGGAAAAAGGCCTCAGCTTAGGCGAGGTCCTGATCCAGCGCAACGCCCTGAGCGAGCACCAGCTGCTCGAGGCGCTCAGCCTGCAGTACGACCTGCCGTTGTGGCCGAACCTGCCCCTGGAAAACATCGGGGGGCCTTTCGTTCAGCGGGTGCCGATCCAGTTTCTGAAAAAGTTTCTGATGGTGCCCCTGGAAAAAGGGCCTCCCACCGGCGGCTGCACCATCGCCGTGTGGAACCCGGCGGCTTTTCAGGCCCTCGAGGACCTCGGGCGGTTGCTGGAGGTGAGCGACTACCAGGTGGTCCTGGCCCCCCGCAGCGCCATCCTGGCGGCCATCAACATGTCCTACGATTTCAGCGAAGGCTCGGCCGAGCAGCTCGTCCAGGACATGACCGAAAACGGCAGCACGATCATCAGCGAAATCCAGGACACCGCCGATCTGCTCGACGACACCAGCGACGCCCCGATCATCAAGCTGGTCAACCACATCATCACCCAGTCGATCAAGGCCCGCGCCAGCGACATCCACATCGAGCCCTACCAGGACTCCTTCAAGGTCCGCTACCGGGTGGACGGCATTCTCTACGACCTGCTCGCGCCGCCCAAGTGGATCCAGCCGGCGCTGACCTCCCGCATCAAGGTCATGGCCAGGCTGAACATCGCCGAGAAGCGCCTGCCCCAGGACGGCCGTCTGGATGTCAAGGTCGGCAACCAGGAGATCGACGTGCGCGTTTCGACCCTGCCCACCGGTTTCGGGGAGCGGGTGGTGCTGCGGCTGCTCAACAAGACCAGCTCGGTTTTCGATCTTAGCGAAATCGGGCTGCCGCCCGATCGGCTGGCCACCCTGGAGACCCTGGTCAAGTCGCCCAACGGCATCATCCTCGTCACGGGACCCACCGGCAGCGGCAAAACTACTACCTTGTATGCGGTGCTCTCCTCCATCAACCACCCGGACATCAACATCATCACCATCGAGGACCCGGTGGAATACCAGATCAAGGGGATCAGCCAGATCCAGGTCAACCCCAAGATCGATCTGACCTTCGCCCGCGGGCTGCGCGCCATCGTCCGCCAGGACCCCGACGTGATCCTGATCGGCGAGATCCGCGACCGTGAAACGGCCGACATCGCGGTGCAGTCCGCGCTGACCGGCCACTTGGTGTTCTCCACGCTGCACACCAACGATTCGGCCGCGGCCATCACCCGGCTGGTGGATATCGGGGTCGAACCCTTCCTGATCTCCTCCTCGGTGCTCGCGGTGGTCGCCCAGCGCCTGGTGCGCGTGCTCTGCAGCGAATGCAAGGAGGCTTTCCGGCCGGAACCCGCGGCGCTTGCACCCATCGGCCTGAACCTCTCGGACCTCGGCGACCGGCCAATCTACCGCGCCCGCGGCTGCGAGAGCTGCTTTCACACCGGCTACCGCGGACGGCTGGGGATTTTCGAGATCATGGAGCTCGACGACACCCTCAAGAGCCTGGTGCTGCAGACCTTCGACAGCCACCAGATCAAGGCCGTGGCGGTCGCCCAGGGGATGGTCACCCTGCGCCGCGACGGCATCCAGAAGGTTTTAGACGGCATCACGACCGTGGAAGAGGTCCTGCGGGTCACCCAGCGCTGAGCGCGCCTGCGCCGGTCTATCAACGTCTTTCCAAGAATTACGGACAATTTGCATGCAGTCTTTCGCGTCCCTTGCCCCTTGCAGGCGCCAATTCAAATCCGGGTGGGCTTCGGCCACTCGAACGCTTACCCTTGCGCTGGCGATCCTGCTGGTCACGGTCGCAGGTCCGCAGGCCCTGGCCGCGGGCGGCAAGATTCAGTTGAGCGCCGACGACCAGTACCGCTTCGCGCAGGACGCCGCGACTGGCGGCGCCCACACCCAGGCGGTCTTCGAGTTCCGCCGCTTTGTGCATTTCTTCCCCCACGACCCGCGCGTCGGGGAGGCCCGCCTGGCCATCGGCCGCGCCCTGTTTTCGGGTCGCCAGTTTCAGGAGGCGATCAGTGCTTTTCGGGAAGTGGTGGAAAAAGAGGGCGGCCGGCTGGCCGAGGCGGCCTTGCTGGAGATCAGCGCCGCCCACCTGGCCCTGGGGGAGACCCGGGCGGCACTGCAGGCGCTCGACGATCTGTTGGTTTTCACGGACGACGGCGACCTGCAGGACCAGGCCTGGCTGCAGGTGGGGTGGATCTATCTTGACCAGGGAGATTTCGCCGTGGCCCGGCAGGCCTTCGCCCGCGTGCGGCCGGAGAGCCGGGAAACGCTGGGCATCGGGGAAATCGAGGAAGGCCTTGAGCGCGCAGACGGTCTTCCCCGCAAAAGCCCGGCGGCCGCCGGTATTTTCTCCCTGGTGCCCGGCGGCGGCTACCTCTACACCGGTTTGAAGC
>JAABRJ010000403.1 GCA_011390985.1 Desulfobacteraceae bacterium | reverse complement strand
GGTCATGCTCATCGGCGGGGGCGCAAAGAAGCTTCTCGAACATCTGAAAAAACGATAATCAGGGGCGGCACGGGGCCCGAATTTCACGGTCTTGTGCATGTTAACGGCCAAAGCCGAATGGAATCCGGTTCACTATGCAAAATCAGATCAAAGAGTCCCCCGCCACCAGCCAGCCTGTTCAGGCCCTGAAAATCAAACCCACCGGCAGACCGTCGCTGCAGGAAATCAGCGATCGGATTTACAATGCCGCCAACCTCGAAGAAATCCTGGTCGACCTCAAGGACGACATCACCGCCCTTTTCGGTGCCGAGCGCCTCTCGGTTTACGTCATCGACGGGGTCAAACGGGAGCTGGTGTCCAGGGTCAAATTCGGCGATGAGACCAAGGAGATCCGCATCCCGATTACCACCGCCAGCATCGCCGGCTACTGCGCCACCAAGCAGAAAATCGTCAACATCAAAAACGTTTATGACGCCCAAGAGCTGGCCGGGTTGAACCCCGAGGTGAAGTTCGACGCCAGCTGGGACAAACGCACCGGCGTCACCACCGGCCAGGTGCTGGCCGGGCCGGTCCTGTTCAAAACGTTTCTGCTGGGGGTCATTCAGGTCCTCAACCGCAAGGACGGCCAGGCGTTCTCCGAGGCCGACGAACTCGCACTCGAGGAGCTGTCCAAAAAGCTCGGCATCGCGCTCTACAACCAAAAGCGCATGGCCGCGCGGGGCAAAACCAACAAGTTCGACTACCTGCTGGAAAACCACATCGTCACCCAGAAAGAACTCAAGCACGCGATCTCCAGCGCCCGCCAGAAAAAGATGTCGGTCGAAACCTTTCTGATGAAGGAACTCAAGGTTTCCAAGAAGGATATCGGCAATTCCCTCAGCCGCTACTACGACCTGCCGTTTGTGGAGTTCAACAAGAACATCGCCATCCCCGGTGAGCTGCTGGTGGGGCTCAAGGTGCCCTTCATGCGCAACAACGCCTGGGTGCCGCTGCGGATCGAAGAGGGCAAGATCGTGATCGCGGTCGACAACCCCCACGACCTGCAGAAGATCGATGAAATCAAGGCGCTGTTCATCGGCAAGAACCTCAAATTCTGCGTTGCTCTGAAGCAGGACATTCTCGACTTGATCAGCCTCTTTACCCAGAGCGACAAGGAACTGGCCGAAATCGACCAGATTCTATCGCAGCTCCAAGATGAGGCCACGGAAATCGAAGAGACCGAAGGGCTGGACGAGGCCGACAGCGCGGTCATCCAGCTGGTCAACAAGATCATCATCGACGCCCATGCCCGGGGCGGATCCGATATCCATATCGAACCCTATCCCGGCAAGCAGAACACCCAGGTGCGGGTGCGGGTTGACGGCAACTGCTACCTTTACCAGACGATCCCCTACCACTATAAAAATGCCGTCATCTCGCGCATCAAGATCATGGCGGACCTGGACATCGCCGAGCGCCGCAAGCCCCAGGACGGCAAAATCAAATTCAAAAAATACGGCGGCAAGGACATCGAACTGCGGGTGGCCACGATTCCCACCCAGGGCGGTCTGGAAGACGTCGTCATGCGTATTCTGGCGGCCGGTGAGCCGCTCCCGCTGGACAAGATGGGGTTTTCGGAACGCAATTTCAAAAACTTCACCAGCGTGGTCAAACAGCCCTACGGCATCGTCTTTGTCTGCGGCCCCACGGGCTCCGGTAAAACCACCACGCTGCACTCCGCCCTGGGGTATATCAACAAGATGGAAACCAAGATCTGGACCGCCGAGGACCCCGTTGAAATCACCCAGCCGGGGCTTCGCCAGGTGCAGGTCAAACCCAAGATCGGTTTCGATTTTGCGGCGGCCATGCGGGCTTTTTTGCGGGCCGACCCGGATGTCATCATGGTGGGGGAAATGCGGGACAAGGAAACCACCCAGATCGGCATCGAGGCGTCGCTGACCGGTCACCTCGTCTTTTCAACCCTGCATACCAACAGCGCCCCTGAAAGTATCACCCGGCTGCTGGACATGGGGATGGACCCCTTCAACTTCGCCGACGCGATTCTGGCCATTCTGGCCCAGCGCCTGGTGCTGACCCTGTGTTCGGACTGCAAGCAGGCCTATCACCCCAGCGAAGAGGACTACCAGGAACTGGTGCGCGAATACGGTGCCGATCTTTTTAAGCGCAATGTCAACATCCCTTATTCCAGCGACCTGACCCTCTACCGCCCCAACGGCTGCGACGTATGCAACAACAGCGGCTACCGTGGACGCATGGGGCTGCACGAACTCCTGATGGGGACCGACGACATCAAGAAGCTGATCCAGAGCAAAGCCCGGATGGAGGAAATCCGCGAGCAGGCCATCAAGGACGGCATGACCACCCTGAAACAGGACGGCATCGAGAAAATCTTTGCGGGTCGCTGCGACCTCATCCAGGTTCGCAAAGTCTGCATCAAATAACCGACAGTCGAAGGATTTCGGCATCCGCCGCCGAGAGCGGCA
>JAABRJ010000402.1 GCA_011390985.1 Desulfobacteraceae bacterium | reverse complement strand
ATCATCTGGGGATCATGGGCGTGCAGCAGCCGTTCCGCCACCGTGGCCAGCAGTTCCAGGCGCGCATTGCTGGTCTGCAGCGCCTCCTGGGCCTGCTTGTGCGCGGTGATGTCCTGGATAGTGAAGACCAGGAGCCGGACCTCGTTGTTGCGGCTGCGCACCGGGGCCACACTCCAACTGCCGATCCAACGCCGTTGCGTTCGACGGTCGTGGACCTCCATCTCCAGAGCGGTGAAGTAGTCGCCGCGCAGGGAGCGGACCGCTGGCAGTTCCTCCGGCGGCACCGGTCGGCCGTCCAGGTAACGCATCCCGAAGGCCTGAAGGAATTGCTCCCGATGGGTGAACATTTCGGCCGTTGAGGCAAATCCGTGCATTTTCAGGGCAGCCGAGCTCATGGAAAGGACGGTTCCCGCCGCGTCCGCGATCATGATGCCGACGTCCAGACTCTCGACCACCGCCTCCAACGTGTCGCGCGATTGCCGCAGGGAATCGGTCAGGAGGTCGCGTTCCGCGAGCAGGCGGGCGAGCTTGACATTACTGTGCCCCAACTGCGAGAGGGTGCCTGCCAGTTTGAGGAAAAACGCCATACCCCGATCGACTGTTTCCCGGCTCAGCCGGGGGACGCGGTCCAGGGCGGCCAGGTATTGCTCCTCCTCGAAGCCGTATTGGCGGGCCTGGGCCCGGAAGAGTTCGCGGTCGACCGTCTCGTCTTCGAAGAAGAACTGCCCGGTGAGAATGTTGCCCACGTGCTGGCCGGCCACGACGATGGGCGTAGCCATATCCCACAGGTTGTTCCGGCATTTGTAAATACGGCACTCTCCCTGGGCCAGTCCGGCCGAAAGGCGGGTGTCGCTCTCCAGGCAATGCCGGCAGGTGACCGGATGCACGCGGTGGAAGCCTGTGCAGATGTCCTGCCAGCCCACGCCCACCAGCACCTGCCCTTTGACGTCCAGAATGCTCATGGGAATGTGGGCCACCGCGTAGAAATCGTCCATCAGCCGCTGGATGTTCGGTGTGTCGATGAGGTCGCTCAGCTCGAGCGCACCCAGGTCCCCCTCGGGGGAGAGCACGCAGTCCAGCTTCCGGCGAACGCGCTGCTCGCTCTCCCGCAACGCCTGCTCCACCCGCTTGCGCTCGGTGATGTCCTGGGATAGGCCGATCAGTCGGGAGGGCCGGCCCTGGGTGTCGCGATCCACGGTGCCACTTTCGTGGAGCCAGCGGACCTGGCCGTCCGGGTGGACAATGCGGAACTCGCTTTCATAGCGGCCATCCGTTTGCTCTAATGCGGCCAGAAGGTTGGCGGAGAACAGCTCTCGATCCTCCGGATGCACGATGTCGCGCACCGCCTCCAGGGTGCTGGGGGTCTCCTCCGGTGTCGGTGCAAGCACCGGATCGGTGGACACGAACCGGCGCACTTCATTGCGCTGGATGTCCCATTCAAAGGAGATCAGGTAGGCCGCGTCCAGTGCCAGGCGCAAGCGCTCTTCGCTTTCCCGCAGGGCCTCATCGGCTTGTCTGCGCGCGGTGATATCGCGGAATACGAGGACCACTCCCAGAATTCGCCCTTGGCCATCCAGAATCGGGGCGCCGCTGTCATCGATCGGCACTTCGCCACCCCCCTTGCGCAGCAGCACGGTGTGGTTGGTCAGCGCGACAATCTTGCCGCATTGAAGTACCTTTCTCACCGGATCGTCCACAACCTTGCGGGTGAACTCGTTTACAATCCGGAAAACTTCCTGCACGGGCTGCCCGATGGCTTCGTCCTGTTTCCAGCCGGTCAGCGACTCGGCCACAGGGTTGATGAAGGTGATGAGGCCTGCTTCATCGGTGGCGATGACCGCATCGCCGATACTGGTCAGCGTGACGCGGAGCCATTCACGCTGCTCGCGAACCCTTCGGTCGGCCTCATGCTTATAAAGTGCGAGTTCGATCTGCGTCGCCAGATCTCGCTCATCGAATGGCTTGAGAACATAACCGTATGGCTTGCTGATTTTGGCGCGGGACAGGGTGTTGGGATCGGAATGGGCCGTCAGGTAGATGACGGGAATGTCGAGGTGTTTTTTGATTTTCTCGACTGTCGCGATCCCGTCCAATTCGCCTTGCAGCTTGATGTCCATTAAAACGAGCTGCGGTCGATGCGCAAGAACCATTTCCACAGCTTCATGACCGTTTATTGCCATCCCGGTGACCGTGTAGCCGAGTTTTTCGAGCTTGCTTGACAGGTTTTCAGCAACGATGACCTCGTCTTCGACGATGAGGACGCTGATCTGACTCATGATTGATGTACCTCGAAAGTGATCGTAAACGTCGTTCCATCAGCGCTTTCCAGCTCCACAGCGGCGTGCAGCTGTCTGGCAAGCATCTGCACCAGACGAAGGCCCAAGGAGGGCGCGCTGCGCCAGTCGAACCCCGCCGGAAATCCCACCCCGTCGTCGCACACATCCAGGCGCGCCCGCCCAGCACCATCCTCCCTTAGCCTCACCGTCACCCGGCCGCCCTCTCGACCCCTGAAGGCATG
>JAABRJ010000401.1 GCA_011390985.1 Desulfobacteraceae bacterium | reverse complement strand
CTTTGGCCCGGCCGAACTCCACGCCAACGGCTTCTACGCCACCGGCGACGATGACCCGGAGGACAACGACGTCGATTCTTTCATCGTCATCGAAGGCCAGTCCCACTACTGGTCTGAAATCATGGGCTTCGGCATTTTCGACAACGTCGCCTCCGTCGGCTCCCCGGCCGACCAGATCTCCAACATCTGGGCCGCCAACCTCGGCGCAACCTTCAAACTGACCGACAAACTCAGCCTCACTCCTGACGTCTGGTACGCCCAGCTGGCCGAAGAGGACGAGAACGGCGAAGACGAGCTTGGCTATGAGTTCAATCTCAAGGCCACCTACAAGCTGATGGAGAACCTGAACCTCGACGTGGTCGGCGCCTACCTGCTGGCCGGCGACGCCACCTCTCTGGACGGCAACAACGAGAACGACCCGTATCTCATCGGTACCCGTCTGTCCCTCAGCTTCTAAGCTGACCTGAGACGTTCCTAAAACCGGTCCTGCGCTGAAACAAAAACCGGAAGCGAGCAATCGCTTCCGGTTTTTTTGTTTCTTCCACCCCCGGGATTATGCGCCCGGCTGCCCCAGCTTTTGGCGCAGCAGGTCGTTGACCATCCCCGGGTGGGCCTTGCCGCGGGTCGCCTTCATCACCTGGCCCACGAAAAACCCCAGCAGTTGGGCCTTGCCGCCGCGGTAGGCCGCCACCTCAGCGGGGTTTCCCGCCAGCACCGCGGCCACCGCCGCCTCCAGCGCGCCCGCGTCCGAGACCTGCGTGAGGCCCTTTTCCTCAACGATCGCCGCGGGCCCCCGCCCGGTTTCGGCCATCTGGTCGAAAACGCTCTTGGCGATCTTGCCGCTGATGACCCCGTCGTCCACCAACCGCAGCAGCTCCGCCAGGTGCGCCGGGCTGACCGGCGAGTCTGCGATGGACTTGCCCTCGGCATTCAGCCGCCCCAGCAGGGTCCCCATGACCCAGTTGCTGACCGGCTTGGGCTGGGGGAAGACCGCCAGGCAGGCCTCGAAGTAGTCGGCCAGCTCCCGGGCGGCCGTCAGCAGGTCGGCGTCGTAGGCCGGCAGGCCGAACTGGGCCTCGAAGCGCGCCTTCCTGGCCGCGGGCAGCTCGGGCAGGGACGCGCGGACCTCTGCGATCCAGCCCGCGTCGATGGTCAGCGGCAGCAGGTCGGGGTCCGGGAAATAGCGGTAGTCGTGGGCCTCCTCCTTGCCGCGCATGGCGGTGGTGAGGTTTTTGTCGGGGTCCCAGAGCCGGGTTTCCTGCACCACCAGGCCGCCTTCGGCCACGTGTTCCTTCTGGCGCGCGATTTCGTAGGCGATGGCCTTCTCCACGTGCTTGAAGGAGTTGAGGTTCTTGAGCTCCGTGCGGGTCCCCAGGGCCGCCGCGCCCGCCGGCCGGATGGAGACGTTGGCGTCGCAGCGGAAGCTGCCCTCCTCCATGTTGCCGTCGCAGATGTCCAGGTAGCGCAGGATCGCGCGCAGCTGCCGCAGGTAGGCGCCGGCCTCGGCGGGGGTGCGCAGGTCGGGCTCGCTGACGATTTCGATCAGCGGCACCCCGGCGCGGTTGAGGTCCACCCGGCTGAAAGGCCGGTCCGGGTCGTGGGTCAGTTTGCCGGCGTCCTCCTCCAGGTGGATGCGGGTGATCCCGATGCGCCGGGTGCGGCCGTCGAGAGCGATGTCCACGTGCCCGCCGGCCGCCAGGGGCAGCTCGTACTGGGAGATCTGGTAGCCCTTGGGCAGGTCCGGGTAGAAGTAGTTCTTGCGCGCAAAGCGGCTCTCAGGGGCGATGGTGCAGCCGGTGGCGAGGGCCATGCGCATGGCATAGGCCACCACCTTTTTATTAAGCACCGGCAGGACCCCCGGCATTCCCAGGCAGACCGGGCAGGTGTGGGTGTTGGGGGGCGCCCCGAAGGCGGTGGAACAGCCGCAAAAGATCTTGGTCCGGGTTTTGAGCTGGGCATGCACCTCCAGCCCGATGACGGCTTCGAATTCCATAATACTCCTCATGATGGCGGCAGCCAAAAGCGTTCACCGCCCGCTGCGCTCGAGGCCCAGAGGACGCAGAGAAAAGGATTGGGGTGATCTTGACGCCGCCACTTCCGTTGCGACCCCGTGGTTTGTTCCCCGTCGTCCCGGGCCGAGCATCGCAGCGGCCGGCGAAAAAGGCCCTGTGGCTGTCTGAGCGTCAGCGAGTTCCACAGGGCCCGCCGGCGGCGAGAAGCGCAGGGCAGCCCGAAGGGCCCCGGGGCGCGGGCGGCTTCTTTTGGTTACTTTTCTTGTCCGCACAAGAAAAGTAACAATTCCGAGCTTAAGCCCGTCGCAGTCCAAAACCCGCCTATTCCTGAACAAAATTTGCCGATTCGTCAAGGTTTTTCAGGGCTTGCCGCCCCGCGGCGGCGGCATCAGTCCTCCGCCAGCCGGATCGGCAGCCCCGGCAGGCTGCGGAAAAGGGCCAGCAGCTCGGCGAATTGGGGCCGGAAAGCCGCGTAATCGGCGGGGTCGACGTAGCGCGAGGCGCCGCT
>JAABRJ010000400.1 GCA_011390985.1 Desulfobacteraceae bacterium | reverse complement strand
GGTGAGGGGTCTTCCCCTTTGGGGGAGTTGCTTCAACAACCCATCATCCGTCTGGGGCAGACTAAAGGATTTATTTCCCTGGCGTTGGCTGCGACGGTCGGCGTCCGCCGGGATCTTCAGAAGTGGCGCCAGAATCGGGAGCGGCCGGAAGGCTATAAATGATAATGATTATCAAGTAACACTGTTTTTGGTGCTGGTCAAGTTGCGGGCAGCCCAAAAATTGTCGCCCATCCAGGTCTCGGCCAGGTGCAGGGAATCCAAAATTTTGGGCGGAGGGTCGGTGGGCGGCTATTCGGCGGTGAGGCCGAGCAGATCGTTCACCGCGGCCAGGAGTTCGGCGTTGGAAAAAGGTTTGGTGATGTAGGCGTCCACGCCCAGGTTCAGCCCTTTGGCGACATCGCCGTCCCGGTTCTTGGCGGTCAGAAAAATGACCTTGATGCCGTCCCAGGCAGGATTGGCCCGAATCATCTGAAAGATCTCGTAGCCGTCCAGATCGGGCAGCATGATATCCAGCAGGATCAGATCCGGTTTTGATTTTTCCAGGGCCTCGAAGGCATCCCTGCCGCTTTGGGCCAAAACGACATGAAAACCGTTTTGCTCCATGAGAAACTGCAAGGGGACCAGAATACTCAACTCATCGTCGACGATCAGAACCGTTTTGGATTGCATATCCGCCCCTTCCAGCCGCCCTCTTTTTATGGTATTGAAAATTAACAAAAATCACACTGCACACAATTCCTGAATTTCCATCGTACGCCATGCAGACCACCGGTTGGATGGGCGCCCCGCGCCCGGGAGCCTCAGATGACACGCGACAGCATCATCAACAAACGGTTAATCGGTTTGTCTTTAATGGGTTATCTGCTGTTTAATTTCCCGCTTGTCTCACTTTTCAACCTGCCGGAATTCGTGCTGGGCTTCCCGCTCCTGTACGCCTATCTCTTTGGGGCGTGGGCCGCCTATATCGTCTTGATCGTCCTGATCATCCATTCCCGCCCCCGGGGCGTGTCGTGATGGGCGGCTTAGCGAGCGAATTGCGCCATGCTCTCAGCTGAAACCATTATATTTGTCTCACTGTGGTACCTCGGGCTGCTGTTCGCCGCGGCCTACTTCGGAGACAAACGCGCCAGCGCCGGCCGCAGCATTATCAACAGCCCTTACGTCTATGCGCTTTCGCTGGCAATCTATTGCACGGCCTGGACTTTTTACGGCAGCGTCGGCCGGGCCGTGCAGTCCGGTCCGGGGTTTTTGACGATCTACCTGGGCCCGACCCTGACCTTTACCCTGGGCTGGTTCGTATTGCGCAAGATACTGCGGATCAGCCGCATCCACCGCATCACCTCGATTGCCGATTTCATCGCCTCACGCTACGGCAAAAGCGTGATCCTGGGCGGCGTGGTGACCGTTATCGCCGTGCTGGGCACCGTGCCCTATATCTCGCTGCAGCTCAAGGCCATCTCGACCAGTTTTTTACTGCTCACCCATTACCCCCAGCTCTTCCTGCCGGAGCATATCGGCAAAGCGGCCTTCTTCGAGGACACCGCTTTCTACGTGGCCCTGGTCATGGCCGCCTTCGCCGTACTTTTCGGGACCCGCAAAGTGGAGGCCACGGAACGCCACGAAGGCATCGTTGCGGCCATCGCCCTGGAGTCTCTGGTCAAACTGCTCGCGTTTCTGGCGGTCGGGCTGTTTGTGACCTACGGGATTTACAACGGGTTCGACGACCTGTTCGCCCATGCCCGAAATCGGCCCGAACTCTCGGCGATGTTCACCATCGGCAGCCATCCGGGCGCCTATACCAGCTGGACCGTGCTGGTGCTGCTCTCCATGCTGGCGATACTCCTGCTGCCCCGGCAATTCCAGGTGGCGGTGATCGAAAACGTGAGCGAGGATCATCTCAAAAAGGCCATCTGGCTGTTCCCCCTGTATATGCTGGCCATCAACCTCTTCGTAATGCCGGTGGCCTGCGCCGGGATACTGCAGTTCGCCGGACAGACGGTGGATGCCGACACCTTCGTACTGAGCCTGCCGCTGGCCCACCACCAGACCCAGCTCACCCTGCTGGTCTTTGTCGGCGGCATGTCGGCGGCCACCGGCATGGTCATCGTGGAGACCATCGCCCTTTCCACCATGATCAGCAACCACCTGGTCATGCCGCTGCTGCTGAATCTTCCGGCCCTCAAGCTGGCCCAGCGCAGCGACTTCAGCGCCTGGCTGGTCGCCATCCGGCATGCCGCCATCGTGATGACGATCCTGCTGGGCTATTTCTATTTTCACCTGACCGCCGAGTTCTATCCCCTGGTGGCCATCGGGCTGGTCTCCTTTGCCGGCGTGGCTCAGTTCGCCCCGTCGCTGCTGGGCGGCATTTTCTGGAAGGGCGGCAGCAAAGCCGGCGCCCTGAGCGGACTGATCGCCGGCTTCCTGATCTGGCTGTACACCCTGGTTCTGCCCTCGCTGACCGATGCCGGGCTTCTGCCCCAGGCCTTTATCCAGGAGGGACCCTGGGGCCTGCAGTGCCTCAGGCCCTT
>JAABRJ010000399.1 GCA_011390985.1 Desulfobacteraceae bacterium | reverse complement strand
GTATGCCTTTTTGACCCCGCGCAGCCGCATGGCCGCGGACCTCTGGCGCCAGGTCGAAGCTGACCGCAAATCCCCCTGGAAAATGCTCCACCGGCTGGGCGCGGGGGTGGTGCTGCGCTATCTGCTGGGGCGGCTGACGCTCTCCGACGGCCTGCGCCACATCTCGCGGCGCATGGGGTTTCGGGTGGGGGTGGTCATCCTGCCGTTTCCCGAAGCGGCGGTGGATGTCGACACTGTTTCG
>JAABRJ010000398.1 GCA_011390985.1 Desulfobacteraceae bacterium | reverse complement strand
AATGTCGAGGATATCGACGTGATCCTGCGGCGCTACATCATGGTCGAAATCCTCAAACCGGCGGCCGTCATCCTGAGCCTGCTGGTGGCGATCTTCGCGAGCTACACCGCCGTCACCTACCTGGGGGATGCGGTCGGCGGCCTGCTTTCGCCGGCGGCGGTGGGGATCCTGATCGGGCTCAAAATCGGCATGGCGTTGGAGGTGCTGCTGCCCACGACCCTCTACCTCTCGGTGATCATCGCACTCGGGCGCCTCTACCGCGACAGTGAAATGACTGCCCTGGCGGCCTGCGGGGTCGGCCTCGGCAGCATCCTCACGCCGGTGCTGCTGCTCGCGCTGCCGGTTGCGGCGGTCGCCTCCTTTGCGTCCCTCTGCATCCGGCCGGCGGCCTATGAGACCCTCTACCGCCTGAGGACCGAAGCCCGCAACACGTTCGACATGTCGCGCCTGGAGCCCGGTCGCTTTCTGGAGCTCGAATCCGGCAAATACACCCTTTTCGCCCAAGGCGCCGACCCGCAGCGGCGGGCGGCCCTGAAGGTCCATATCTTCGTCCGGGAAGGGGACGCGCGCCAGGTCATCAGCGCCGCGGAGATGGCCCAGGGCGGCGCTCAGGCCGACGGCCAGCCGGTGGTGGTCCTGCGGGACGGCTACCGGGCCGAATTTCCGCGCTCCGGTGAGGAGGGCGGAATCGCGCGCTTCGGCCAGGCCGTTTACCGGATCGCAGCGGATTCGGGCCAGTCAGGCCCTTACCGGCGCAAAGCGGCATCCAGCGCGCAGCTTTTCGGCTCCGAGCGCCTGGAGGACGTGGCCGAACTGCAATGGCGGCTTTCCATCCCGCTGTCGACCATCCTGCTCGCCCTGCTCGGGGTGCCCCTCAGCCGCAGTGATCCCCGGGGCGCGAACTTCGCCCGCATGGGGACCGCGGTGGCGATTTTTGCGGTTTATTTTCAACTGTTCGTGATTGCCAAAACACAGGTCGAAAACGGGCGCGTCAGCCCGGGTGTCGGCATCTGGTGGGTACCGGCGCTGCTCGCCCTGCTGATCTGCCACCTCCTGCGGCGAACGGGCAAGGTGTCTTTCCAGAAGTGATCCGCTATCAGATCAAACGGCTGGACCGCTATATCGGGCGGCACACGCTGGGAGGGTTCTTCCTGACGCTCTCGGTACTGGTCGCCCTGCTGAGCTTTTTCGAACTCCTCGCCCAATTGAACGATATCGGCAAGGGCGATTTCCGCCTGGCGGACGCCTTTTTCTACACGGCGTTGACGATGCCCAAACAGGCCGCGGATCTCATGCCGGTCAGCGCCCTGCTGGGGAGCATCATCGGGCTGGGGATGATGGCCGACCGCCAGGAACTGACGGCCATGCAGGCCGCCGGCATATCCGTTCAGCGCATCAGCGCCGCGGTCGTCGGCACCAGTGTCATCCTGATGCTGGTCGCCATCCTGGTTGCCGAATTCATCGCCCCGCCGCTCTATCAGAACGCCCACCGGCGCCGCTCGGAAGCCATTTACGGGCAAGCCGTGATGGTTTCCAAAAGCGGGTTCTGGGTCCGGCACGACCGGTTTTTCATTCACGTCGACAAACCCTTGTCGCCGCGCGCGGCCGCCGACATCGAACTCTACGAGATCGACGACGCCGGCAACCTGAAACAGTTTCTCTACGCCAAAAACGCCGCCCTCCAGGAGGGCAGCCGCTGGCTGCTGACGGAGGTGGAGCAGAAGCTCATCGACGGGGACAGCGTCACGCGCCGCAAGCTCGCCGAATATTCTTTGGAGGCGTTCCTGACCCCGGACCAGATGGCGATCCTGCAGCTTCCCCCCGAAAGCCTCTCGCTGACGGATCTTTACAAGTTCATCGCCAACCTGAACGCGCGCGGGCAAAGCGCTGAGGCCTATTCGCTGGCCTTCTGGCAAAAGATCTGCCTGCCGGTCACGACCGCCGTCATGGTGCTGCTGTCGCTGACCTTCATTTTCGGCTCGACCCGTAATATCAGTGCTTCTCAGCGGATCGCCGGGGGAACCCTGGTGGGCACCTCTTTTTTCTGGTCAACCAGATTCTGGGGCACCTGGGGCTGCTGTTCAACCTCTCCCCGATACTCACGACCCTGGCGCCCGCCGCCCTGATCCTGCTGGTGGCGCTGCGGCTGCTGCGGCGGGCTTTTTAACGCTCATTGGCCCTACCTGCCGGGTGGATGGGCTGCCGCGCGGGCTATGCGGCTGTGCCGGGGGGGCCGGGCGACAATCCGGCCGTCCTTCGTGTAGGCATGGTCCTGCACTTCGAGCTTCCACGCGGCGTTTGGGCGGTGTATGGAAAAGATGCGC
>JAABRJ010000397.1 GCA_011390985.1 Desulfobacteraceae bacterium | reverse complement strand
GTACCCGGTCATGCTGGTGTTGAAGACCAGCTCGCCCCCGGCCTCGCCCGGGCCGGTGAACGCGCGGCAGGCAAAGTGCCGGCCGTCTTCAAGGGCTAAGAGTGCATCCATCTGAGTTCCATCGTTTTTGGCCGCAGGGTTGAATTGCAAGCCGGCCGGTTTGCCGGGGCGGCTACCCCAGGGGGTCGTTTTCCACCAGGTCCCAGATGCCGCACGGGCAGGCACCGGCACAGAATCCGCACCCGATGCACAGGTCGGCATCGACCACGTACTCGTACTCCGGTGCGCCCAGGTCCCGCCGGCTGATGGCGGCCTGGGGACAGATCGCCGCACACAGGCCGCAGTCCCGGCAGGCGCCGCAGGAAGAGCACTGGGAGCCGCAGTGCGCCATGTCCTCGAAGGCGGTGACGCGGGGGTCGAAGTACTCCAGATGGACCCGTCGGCGGTCGATCATGGCGCGCGAATCGGCCAGCGGGCGTTTGCCGTTGAGAATGTCGTTGATGGCCGCCGCCGCCTTGCGGCCGGCGCCGATGGCGTCCGTCAGCAGCCCCGGCTTGACCGCGTCCCCAATGGCGAAGACCTTGGGGTCGGAGGTCTGCATGTGGTCATTGACCGTCACGAAGCCCCGCTCGGTGACGATGTCGCGGGGCAGAAATTCCAGGTCGGGAACGTCCCCGATCGAGATGATCACCGTGTCGGCCGGAATGACCTCGCCGGTGTTGAGCTTGACGCCCTTGGCGGTGATCTCCTTGGTGAAAACCGGCCAGCGGAACTCGGCCCCGGCGGCCTCGGCGGCCTCGCGCTCCTTGCCGAAGGAGGCCGGTTGCTGAACGTCCAGGAGGGTGATCTGGCGGGCACCCAGCCGGTGGGCCTCGGTGGCCGCGTCGCAGCCGACGTTGCCGGCCCCGATGATCACCACGCGTTTGCCGGGCGTGAAGCGGCCGGCCTTGCTCTCCCGCAGGAAGTCCAGGGCGGTGACCAGCCGTTCGCTGCCCGGAATCGGCAGGCTGCGGGGTTTCTGGGCCCCGGCGGCGATGACCATGAAGTCAAAATCCGCGCGCAGCCGCTCGGTTTCGTCGCGCGTCAGGTTCTGCTGCAGGTTGACGTGCGGGATGACCTCCGCGATGCGCTCCAGTTCATGGGTCACCACGTCCTGCGGGATCCGGCTGTCCGGGATGACGTTGGCGATCTTTCCGCCCAGCTTCTCGGAACGGTCATAGACCACCGCCTCGTGGCCGTAGCGGCGCAACTGCCAGGCCACCGACAGGCCCGCCGGGCCGCCGCCGACGACCGCGATGCGCTTGCCGGAAAGGGGCGGCAGCGGGGGCAGCTTGGCATCGATGCTGGCCTTGCCGAGATGGCGGATGTCCACCGGAAACATGGCCGCCGACTGGCGTGTGCAGGCGCTCATGCAGAGGTTGGGGCACAGGTAGCCGCAGACCGTGGCTGGAAAGGGAGTGTAGGTCAGGGCCAGGTCCACCGCCTCGTCCATGCGACCTTCGCGGATCAGCTGCCAGCGCTGCTGGACGGGAATCCCGGTGGGGCAGGTGGCCTCGCAGGGGGCCTTGTACTTACGATTTTCCCAGACCGGCAGATAGCGGCGCAGGTCGCCGGTGGTGATCACGGGGATGGTGCTGCGGTCGATGTCGGTCAGGTCGCCCACCAGCCCGCCGTGGCCCAGTTCGCGGTCCCAGATCTCCTTGTGGAAGGACGCCATCGAGCGGCTGGTGAGGCCCAGGCGCTCCTGGGGGGTGCGGGCGACCAGCAGCTGCCACTGGCGCCGGTCCGAGAGGGGCTTGAGCACTTCAGGGCGCTTGATCCGCCCCGCAAAGCCTTCCAGGTTCTCTGCCAGCCAGCCCCATTCCTCGTCGGAAATCGGCATCATCCGGGCATCCGCCTGGCTGAACCCCTGATGGGGGCCGCGGAAGAAGACCTTGCCGCCGACCATGCCCACGAAGGGCCGGTAGCCGAGCACATTCGCGGGGTCCTGGGGCTCCACGCCGCAGATCACGGCGATGCCGCCGGCCATGAACTCGCCGAAATAGTCCCCCACCGACCCCAGGACCCACAGCTCAGGCGGCGCAAAGCGCGGGTTGTGCTTGGTCATGGTCATGCCGCGGGCGCCGATGTTGCCGCCGATGAAAACCTTGCCCTGGGACATGCCGTTGGCGATGCCGTTGGCCGCATTGCCGTGGACCACGATTTCGGCCCCGGCGTTGAGCCACCCGACGTCGTCCGAGGCCGGCCCCATGGCTTCGATCCGGGTGTTGGGAAAGCCCAGCGAGCCCAGACGCTGACCGGAGTGGCCGCTCACCCGGATGAACAGCGGGTCCTCGCCGGCCCTCCAGAGCCGCCCGCCGATCCCGTGCTGGCCCATTGCCTGCACCTCGATATGGCGGTGCCCCCGGGAAACCGCGGCCTGGATGCGGTCTTCCAATATTCGCGAAGCCAGGCGGGTGCTGTTTTCCTTTCCCGCGATGACGTGGAATTTCGTTTTGCTCATGTCTCTCTCCGCAATGTCCTGGGGGCCGGGCCGATGGGGCATCGGGTGGCCCGCGATCTCAGGCTAAACGACGTATTTGATCTGAAGCCGCTGAGCGGCGTCGGCATCGCTGATGCCGAGGGCGTCCGACATGCCGATCGGCAGCGATGTCGAGCGCCCCAGGGGGGCGATGATCTTCTTGAGTTCGATGTCGAAGCTCAGGAAAACGTCCACCACCCGCTGGGCGACCTCGTCCACATCCAGCCGCCGGTAGAGGCGCGGGTCCTGTGAGGTGATGCCCTTGGGACACTGGCCGATGTTGCAGATGTTGCAGCGGTCGGATTCGGAGCCCAGGCAGCCGGCGGCGGCCTGCATGACGTATTTGCCGATCTGCACGCAGCTGGCGCCCAGCATGATCAGGGCCGCGGCGTTGGCCCCCAGGTTGCCGTTTTTGCCGGCCCCCCCACCGGCGATCAGCGGAATTTCGTTCTGTTTGCCGATGGCCACCAGATTGAGATAAGCGTCGCGGATATTGCTGGCGATGGGGTGCCCCATGTGGTTCATGGATACATTGTAGGCCGCGCCGGTGCCCCCGTCCTCGCCGTCGATGGCCAGGCCCGAGGCGTAGGGGTTGCGGGCCAGGTTGTTGAGCACCGCCAGGGTGGTGGAGGAGGCGGAGATCTTGGGGTAGACCGGTACCCGGAACCCCCAGGCCATGGACATCGAAAGGATCATTTTGGCGACCGATTCCTCGATGGAATACTGGGTCTGGTGGGTCGGCGGGCTGGGCAGGCTGACACCCGCGGGGACTCCGCGGATGGCCGCGATCAGCTTGTTGACCTTGTACCACATGAGCAGGCCGCCGTCGCCGGGCTTGGCGCCCTGGCCGTACTTGATCTCGATCGCGCAGGGATCCTCCTTCATCTCCGGCAGGGCGTGGATGATCTCGTCCCAGCCGAAATAGCCGCTGGCGATCTGCAGGATGATGTATTTCAGGAAGCGGCTGCGCAGCAGGCGGGGCGGGCACCCGCCTTCCCCGGTGGAAATGCGCACCGGCATGTTGAGCTCTTCGTTGAGGTAGGCCACGCCGAGCTGCAGCCCTTCCCACATGTTGGGGCTCAAGGCGCCGAAGGACATGCCGCCGATCATCAGCGGGTAGACTTCGCGCACGGGGGGCATCCAGCCGTTTTGAGTGAAAAACTTCAGGCTCTCTTCCGGCGGCAGGATCCGTCCGATCAGGCTGCGCAGTTCGAATTCATGGCGCCCGGCATCCAGGGCCGGGTCGGTGAGCATCGAAATCCGGATGAATTTGATCTGGTCAAGCAGGCTGCCGTGGTCGTTGCGCCGGCCGCCGCGCCGCCGCGGCTGCCCGCCGCGGTTGACATGGAAGCGCAGCTTGTCGGCCTCGTCGCTGCGCGCCGGGAGGATGGCGTCGTTGGGACAGACGAGGCTGCACATGCCGCAGCCGATGCAGCTGTAAGCCGGGTCGGTGCGCTGACGAATGCCGTGATAGACCGTAAAGGCGCTCGCCGGCGGCTCGGCCAGGTTCAGGCTGGTCTGGACCCGGCGCTTGCGGAAGACCCCCAGTTCGATGGCCTGCACCGGGCACACCGCTGTGCAGCGGCCGCAGAGGGTGCACTTGTCTTTGCTCCACAGGATCTGCCAGGGCAGGTCCTTGATGCTCAGTGTGGAAGGGGTAATGGTTCGGTTTGGCAGCATATCTTGACCTCCTGGCGGTCCGGGCCGACAATGGCGGTGTCCAAATGCATCGGTTGAAAGTCCTTGCTTTTGTCGCGGTCGGGGATGGCCGCGTCCAGACCGCAGATTTCAGACGAAAAGGCGAAGAGCCCCGGACGGCCGCCGACGACCCCGGGGCGCAGCTTTTTGCGGTCCTGGACCATGAACAGCGAATGGTCCGGCAGGCAGCCGATGACGCAGTTGGGCCCGTCGATGATCAAGCGCCGGCAGGACTGCTTGAGATTCATCAGGAAGGCCCCGTTGGGGTGTGTGCGCAGGCCTTCGTCCTGCAGCGGCGTAATGACGTGCTTGTAGCACTCCAGCCCCAGACCGAGTTTGCGGCAGGTGTAATGCAGGATATGGGTGAAGACCTCGGAGTCGGACTGGAACCCGTAGTAGCCGGCAAACCCGCGGGTCGTCAGATACTCTTTGATGGGGATGAAGGCCGTGTTCTCCCCGTTTGTCATGGTGGAGAAGCCCTGGGTGAAAAACGGGTGGCAGGCGTAAAGGTTGATGGCGTAATTGGTGTTCTGCCGCCCCTGGGCCATGATGACGCGGGCCTTGAGCTCTTTGCGGTCGAGCTTGAGGAACTCGCCGACCTGGATCGGGTCCCCGATCTCCTTGATCATGATCACGTCGGGCCAGAAGGAGAAGACGATCATGTCGTTTTCCGCTTCGCCCATCTTGCGCAGCGTCAGGCGGATGTCCAGCAGCTTGTCGAATAGCTGCTCGCGGCTGTAGCCGTCCCACTCCTCGGGGTACTCATAGGCGCGGATCAGATAGACGTCACGTTTGGGCACGCCCGGGGGCGGGGTCTTGGGGACCTTGATGGAAATTTTGTACTTGGTCATGAAGCCGATATTCATCATGAAGGCGTCCAGCCGTTTGAGCCCCTTTTCGCTGAAAATGCCCGATAGAATCGGCGCATCCTTCATCTCCTCGAAGGGTCCCCCCAGGTCGCGCAGAAAAATACCCACGCCGGAGCCGTCGTGCCCCTCGCGCATTACGTCCAGGGCCTCCAGGGCGGCCATGGGGGACAACGGCTCGTCACTGGTCATCGCAAACAAACGACACATGGTGAACCCTCCTTTTTTACAAAAATGTAAGGAGTCGGACCGATAATCGACACAAATGTAGGGCTGGCACCTGAAATTATCGCCAGGGTCAGCCTCAGCAATTCTCATGCCGTATCCAACTATCAATTGGATCAGGTCGCTGTGAGCAGTATGGGGCGGGACGGGTGGCAGCGCACGTGCAGGGTCTTGATCGGGTGGTTGCGCGTCGCGGCTGATGCCCGCGAGCGTTGTGTCAACCCCCTGCTGACGGGCATCTTGCTTCGAGCGTTCGAAATCGAACAGGACAGCGGCGTTTATCCCCCAACTCCTTAAATTACAGCCTGATGTTTATAATCGATTTCCCGGCGCATTTCAACCTGAAAAAAGAGGCGCGCGACCGCCGCAGGGTGTCTCGGGGCGTCTTCCGGTTTTGTCCACTTTGTGGTAACCTGCCGCCACCCAACAGCGGCCGGGGCGCGCAGCGCTGTCCGACCGCCTTTGGGCTGCGACCGGCATGCGCGCAGAATTGAATTTCCCGGGGCCGCCGCCAGCAGTGGGCCGTCAATGGAGCACTCATTAATCAATGAACACCGCCGCGCTTGAATTGCCGTCTTGGCGCAGGAAGCCGCCGGCAAGTGGGCCGCTTTCTGCAAGGCGGCCGCGGCCGCCGGTCTCAGGATCCCCGAACGCCCGGGACTTGCGGCCGACCTGCAGCGGGTGTTTGCTTTCAGCGATTTTGTCGCCCACAGCGTCGCCCGTGATCCCGCTCTTGTGGTCGATCTCCTGGCGCAAGGCGATCTCGAAGCGGCATACGCCCCGGGACGCTACCGCGGCAAACTGGCCGAGGCGCTCGGGGCCGTCGATGCTGAGGCCGGCCTGGCGACGGCGCTGCGCAAACTGCGCCGGCGTGAGATGGTGCGGATCGCCTGGCGGGATCTGGCCGGGCGGGCCGACCTGAACGTCACCATGGCGGAGCTGTCGCGTCTGGCGGACGCCTGCCTGGAACAGACCCTGACGCGGCTTTACGACTGGCAGTGCGCCGAGTGCGGCACGCCGTCCGCTGTCGGGGCCGCACCCCAGTCGCTCGTGGTCATCGGCATGGGCAAGCTGGGCGCCCGGGAGCTCAACTTCTCCTCCGATATCGATCTGGTCTTTGCGTTCCCGTCCGCCGGGGAAACCTGCGGGGGGCCGGAACTCATGGACAACCACGCCTTTTTCGTGCGCCTCGCCCGCCGGCTGGTCGGCGTCATCGGCCAGCCCAGCGCCGACGGGCCCATGTACCGGGTGGACTTGCGGCTGCGGCCGTTCGGCGAAAACGGCCCGCTGGTGATGAGCTTCGACGGCATGGAGGATTACTATCAGCAGCAGGGGCGCGAGTGGGAGCGCTACGCCTGGATCAAGGCCCGCAGCGTGGCGGGCGACCCGGCCGCCGGTGCGCGCCTGCTGGCGGCGCTGAAGCCCTTCGTCTTCCGCCGCTACCTGGATTACGGCACCATCGAGTCGATCCGCGAGATGAAACAGCAGATCACCCTGGAGGTCGGACGCAAGGGGCTGCGCGACAACATCAAGCTGGGGCCCGGCGGGATTCGCGAGATCGAATTTTTCGGCCAGGTCTTTCAGCTGATCCGCGGCGGGGTGCTGCCGGCGCTGCAGGCGCGGCCGATCCAGCAGACCCTGGACACCCTGGTGGCCGAAAACCTGGTGCCTGCCGGGGTGTGCCGCGAACTTCAGGCGGCCTACACTTTTTTGCGCAATACCGAGCACCGGCTGCAGATGGCCGCCGATCGCCAGACCCACCAGCTGCCGCAGGAGGAGCCGGCGCGCCTGCGGCTGGCGGTTTCGATGGGTTTTGAGAGCTGGACGGCGTTTTACGCCCGGCTGACACGCCACATGGCGGCGGTGCATGGCCATTTCAGCGGATTGCTGAAAACCGATGAGCCCGCACCCGGCCAGGCGGTCCCGGGCGCCGCCCACACCCGGGACCTGGTGGACGTCTGGCGCGGGCTGCTGGAACCACAGAAGGCCGCCGCCGTGCTTCAGGCCCGCGGTTTTGAGGCGCCCCGGGCGGTGTTGGACCTGGTGGCGGACCTGCGCGAAACCGTCGAAGGACGCGTGGTCAGCATCGAGGCCCGGCGCCGCCTGGACCGCTTGATGCCCCTTGTTCTGGGGGCCGTGGCCGCCGCCGGGGGCAGCAGTCAAACCCTCAACCGGGTCATCGAGCTGATCAAGGCCATCGAGACCCGCTCCTGCTACATGGCGCTGCTGCTCGAAAACCCCGAGGCGCTCAACCACCTGGTGCGCCTGACCGCCGCCAGCCCCATGGTGGCCGCGCAGCTGGCGCGGCACCCGCTGCTGCTGGACGAGCTGCTCGACTCCCGGACGCTCTACACGCCGCCCCTGCGGCCGGAGCTGGAAACCGAGCTGGCCCGCCGTCTTCGGGCCATCGACGCGGGTGACCTGGAATACCAGATGGAGACCCTGCGGGTCTTCAAGCAAACCCAGATTCTGCGGG
>JAABRJ010000396.1 GCA_011390985.1 Desulfobacteraceae bacterium | reverse complement strand
TGGCGGCGGCCGACGTCACCGGCGAATTGCCCCTGATGCGGGTCAGCGACCATCTCACCGACATCGCCGAAACGGTTCTGGCGGCCGTCCTGGACATCTCCTGGCGCCACCTGGTGGCCAAGCACGGGCGCCCCTCGGTCTTCAACCCCCCGGGGGGCGTCGATCGCGGGTTTGCGGTGGTGGCCTACGGCAAGCTGGGCGGGATCGAGCTGGGCTACGGCTCGGACCTGGATCTCGTCTTCCTGCACGCCGGCGGTGCCGGGCAGACCGTCGGTCAGCGGCCGGTTGACAACGCCCAGTTCTTCGCCCGCCTGGGTCAGCGGGTGATCCACCTGCTGACGGCGCACACCTCGGTGGGCATTCTCTACGAGGCCGACATGCGGCTGCGGCCCTCGGGGGATGCCGGCATTCTGGTGAGCCACGTGGACGGCTTTGAGGCCTACCAGTTGAACGACGCCTGGACCTGGGAGCACCAGGCCCTGATCCGGGCGCGGGTGGTCGGCGGGGATGCGGCCCTCGTGCAGCGCTTCGCCGAGATCCGTGCGGCCGTGCTGTGCCGGGAGCGCGCGGCGCAGACGCTGCGGGCGGAAGTCGGCGGGATGCGCCGGCGCATGCGCCAATCCCTCTGGAAGCCGGTCAAAGGCGAGTTTGATCTCAAGCAGGCGCCCGGCGGGATGGTGGACATCGAGTTTCTGGTGCAGTATCTGATCCTGCTGGAAGCCCACGCACACCCGGAGCTGATCGCCTGGACCGACAATGTCCGCCAGCTGCGGGCCCTGATGGAGGCCGGGGTGCTGGACGAGGATAGCGCCTATTTTCTAAAGGAAACCTACCTCGTCTACCGCGCCGCTGCCCACCGCCTCAGCCTGCTCACCCGCCCGGCCAAGGTCGCGGCCGGCCTTTTCGCCCGGCGCCAGGCAAAAGTCCGCGAGATCTGGAAAAAATTCATGCAAGAAGGGGCGTAATCCCGGGCGGCGGCGCAGTCCGTGCGGCGCCAGAGAGGCCTTCAGCCTGCAATGGGGGCCTTGGGGCGCGCTTCAAAAAACCTCACAGGAGGCATAAACGAATGGAAAAACCGGTCGAAAACTACTGGACGCTGCACCTCGAAACCCTCAAGGAAACCCTGGAGGAAAACAATTTCGAGGTTTTCATCGTGGCCGACGCCGCGGCCGCCAAGGCATTAGTGCTGGAAAGGATCCTGCCGGCGGTCGCTCCCCAGACCGTCTCCTGGGGCGGGTCGATGACCTTCATCGGCAGCGGCCTCTATCAAGCGCTGCGCGAGGCCCCCGGGATCACGGCCATCGACACCGCCGATGCCACAGTCGATGCCGAGGAGAAAATGGCCCGCCGCCGGCAGGCCCTGGCGGTCGATCTGTTTTTCACCGGCAGCAATGCGGTTACCGAACAGGGCCAACTGGTGAACCTCGACATGCAGGGCAACCGGGTGGCGGCGCTGGCTTTCGGGCCCAAGAAGGTGGTGGTCCTGGTGGGCCGCAACAAAATCGTGCCCGACATCGCAAGCGCCATGGCCCGCGTCAAACGCTACGCCGCCCCGGTCAATGCCATGCGTCTGGACAAGAAAACGCCCTGCGTCAAAACCGGCCGCTGCGAGGAATGCCGCAGCCCCGGGCGCATCTGCAACACCTGGACGATCACCGAGAAATCCTGGCCCAAAGGCCGCGTCACGATCATTTTGATCAACGCCGACCTGGGGCTTTAAGGTCACGGCCGAAAATAAGGCCGCAGGATCGTGGCGGTTTTTGGGTGCCGCTGCGGGGCGACCGGATTCAAGCCCCGATCGGCGATCGCACCTGCCGCCTTCCACGCGCATTCCAGAAGTTGAAATAATTCGCTTGACAGATGTGCTCAAGCATATTGTATACAATATACGAAAATGGGTCCAGGGTCCGCTCCACAATGTTTGCAGGCATCCAAGAGGGGCATAGCAACGAATTCAGGGAGGTTCTGATGGCGATACTACCGGAGGTAAAAAAGCATTACGGTAAGCTGAAGTTTTTGATTGACGGCGAATGGGTCGCATCCCGCTCCGCGATCCGCAACACCACGACCAACCCGGCCACCGGTGAGATCATCGCCGAATTCCCCACGGCGACCCCCGAAGAGGCGCGCGCTGCGGTCGTGGCCGCCCAAAAGGGGTTCGAGGCCATGCGGCGCATCCCCCTGCGCGAAAGGGCGCGGATGCTTTTCGACATGCGCCAAAAGTTCGAGGAGCGCTTCGAGGAGCTCTGCCGGGTGCTGACCCAGGATCACGGGCGGACCATTGCCGAGTCGCGCGGGTCGGTGCGCCGGGTGATCGAAAACATCGAATCGGCCTGCTCGGCGGCCTACGGCATGGCCGCCCGCAACGAGCACATCGACGAGCTGGCCGGCGGCATCGACATGTGGCTGAGCTGGGAGCCGCTGGGCGCCTTTTTGATCGTCACCCCCAGCAACATCCCGATGCACGCCTGGTCCTCGTTTGTGCCCTACGCCCTGGCGGCCGGCTGCGCCGTGGTGATCAGCCCCAGCCGGCAGGACCCGGTGGCGGCCGAGTACATCACCCGGGTTGCCCTGGAGGCCGGCTGGCCCAAAGGGGCCATCAACCTGATTCACGGCGGCCGCGAGATCAACAAGTTCATTCTCGATCAGCCCGAGATCCAAGGGCTGGGCTTCATCGGCTCCACCGATGCGGGCGCCGATCTCTTCGCCCACTGCGGCCGGCTGGGCAAGAATTCCTCCATCAACGGCAACGGCAAAAATCTGGTGGTCCTGATGCCCGACGCCGATCTGGACAAATCGCCGGTCTACCTGCGCCAGGCGTGCTTCGGGATGACGGGGCAGCGCTGCCTCGGGTCCGACAATGTGGTCGTGATCGGCGACATCTACAACGATATCAAGGAGCGCTTCACCAGTGTCGCCCGGCAGATGAAGCTGGGCTGCGGCCTGGACGAGTCGGTTTCCATGGGACCCTACGTGGGGCCCGGGGGGCGCGACAAGGTCGCCGACTGGATCGAGCGCGCCCTGGCCCAAGGCGCCCGCATGGTCCACGACGGCCGCGCGATACCCCAGGAATTGCGGGCGGGCTATTTCATCGGGCCGACAATCCTGGAGGACTGCCACATCGACATGGCCATCAACCAGGAAGAGGCTTTCGGGGCGGTCGCCTGCCTGATGCGGGCGGAGAGCCTGGACCAGGTGATCGAATGGATCAACACCAAGACCGATCTCGGCCATTCGGCCTGCATCATGACTGAAAGCGGTCGCCATGCCCGAAAATTTGCGCGTGAGGTCAACGTCGGCAACGTCGGCATCAACGTCGCCGTGCCGCAGCCCTATGCCTTTTTCCCGCTTGGCTCCAAACGCCGCTCCTTCATGGGCGGGACCAAATCGCGGATGGCCTCCATGCGCCTTTTCCTCGACGAAAAGACGGTGACCGCGCGCTGGGTTTAACCTTTGGGGTCGCAGCCGGCCCTGCGGTGGCATGCGATGGCGGATGCATCCCGGTCCGGCTGATGACCGCCGGGACGAAAAACCGAACGGGCGCCGTGGTCACCCGGGGCGCAAAATTCGCTTGACAAACAAGTTCACCTTTATTGTATACAATAGACGAAAAGTAGATTAGAGGGCATGCGGCGGGGGGGTCATGCCGCTGCTGCCGGCAAGCGGTCAAGTCTTTTTTTCAAACGAAGCTTTGCGGCCTGAAGCGCGAATCGGGGCGAGCGCCCATGTCCGCGGCCGGCCCGGTATTTCGATCACACCCGGAGGGGGGTGCGCATGGACGTCGAGTCGTTGGGCGATCTGGCCCAAAAACAAATCCGTGAGCTGATCATCACCGGGGCGTTCAAACCCGGTCAGCAGCTCAAGGAGGAGGAGCTTTGCAGCCGGTTTCAGATCAGCCGGCCCCCCATCCGCGAGGCCTTCAAGATGCTCGAGGCCGAGGGTCTCGTCACCCGCAAACCGCGCCGCGGTGTCTTTGTCGCCGAGATGACCCCCAAGGATATCTGGGAAGTCTACACCCTGAAAGCGGTGATCTACCAGATGGCCGCCGCCCTGGCGATGGCGGTGATGACCGATGAGGACGCGCAAGCCCTGGAAGCCGCTGTCGCGCAGATGACCGCGGTTGTCGCCAGCCCGCCGGTCGATTTGCGCCAGTACCAACTGCACCACCGGGTCTTTCATGAGATTGTCATGACCCTTGCGGGCAACGACCGGTTGGCGAAGATCGAGCGCAACCTGCGGTTCCAGGTTTCGCGCATCAGCTACACCTCGCTGAAAGACCCGACTCACCTGCAGGCCTCGCTCGCATACCACCGGCAGATCGCTGCGGCCATGAAACAGGGCGATCGCCCCCTTGCCTGCCGGCTGATGAAGGCCCACGTGCTGGAAGCGCTGGACCTGGCGCTGACGTTGCTGCCGGTCGATTCCGGGGAGCCCGTGCGCGATCGCGGCGCCGCCCCCCTTTCGGCCGATGCCGATCTTCTGGAAGTGGCGCTTTAGCCCTTCCGGTTCAAAAAGGACAGGACGTTGCAAAGGAGGACGACCATGACCGACCCGAAACCCCAAATCCGGAGCATTTACACCGTCGTGGAGGAAACCTATGCCGACGGCGCCCTTACCCTCCAAAAACCGACTCGCAAGGCGGCCTGCGCGGTGGTGTTCAAAAACCCGTTTGCCGGAAAGTACGTCGAGGATCTCTCCCTGCTGGTCGAGTGGAGCAAGGAGCTCGGAAGCATGTTGACCCAGCGGGCGGTGGTGGCCCTCGGGATCGCCCCGGAGAAGGTCGAAAGCTACGGCAAGGCGGCCATTGCCGGCAGCCTGGGCGAGCGCGAGCATTGCGCGGCTCTGATGCACCCGGCGCTGGGCAAGCCGATCCGCGACAATGTCGGCGGCGGCAAGGCCCTGCTGCCCTCGGCCAAGAAGGTCGGCTATCCCGGCTGCCCCATCGACCTGCCATTGGGCCACAAGGACGCGGCCTATGTGCGCTCCCATTTCGACGCCATGGAAATCCGGCTGCCCGACGCCCCCCGGGGCGACGAACTGGTCCTGATCGTCGGCGTGACCGATTCCGGCCGGCCGGCCCCGCGGGTGGGCGGGTTGACCGTGGCGGAGATCAAGGGCGAGGACGGCCTTCGCTAAC
>JAABRJ010000395.1 GCA_011390985.1 Desulfobacteraceae bacterium | reverse complement strand
TTTTTGGCCGTTGATGAACACCAGTTTGACCTGGTCTTCGGCAATCTTCAACCGGCGCATCAATTCCTTCACATCGGCACCGGCGGACAATTCGTATGGGGTGCTGTCACGGTAGTCGCAACTGTCGGTTTCGGCCAGGGTGGCAAAACATTTCACGGTGACGTTCATTTTCGCTCTCCTTTTGCTTGCGCTTCGCAGGGTGTCTGCAGCGGCAGAATGGATTTGAAATTATCTTATGCATTCCAGGGACGGGGGTCAATCACCGTCGGTAGATGTTTTACTGCGGCCGGCAGGGGAGCGGGCGCGCCGCCATTGGTGCGGTCAGCGCGATTCGATGAAGGGCGGAAACAAAAAAGGCACCCTCGCCGCAAGGGCGAAGATGCCTTTTTTTACCGGTAACGACTCGGGCTCAGATTAGACCACAGTGACGTTGACTGCAGAAGGTCCCTTGGGACCCTGCTGCACTTCAAAGGTCACATGGTCGCCGTCATTGAGCGACTTGAAGCCGGCAGCGTTGATGGCCGAATGATGCACAAACACATCCGGGCCGTCTTCCTGCTCGATGAAGCCAAAGCCCTTGCTCGCGTTAAACCATTTTACGGTTCCATTTGCCATGGTGACATACCCTCCTTTCAAAAAATTCTCATAGTTTCAAACTTCAGGCTGCCACTTTTGCAAATGGAGTTTTCCTTAAGAACGAAACCGGCCTGTCACTTAAGACCGGGCCTTTATTGATTACTCGTAAGATACCACAGTTTTTCTAAAAAGCAAGCGCTGATTGCAAAGAATTTGGCAACCGCCGCAAAAAGCCTCTTACCCCGCCGTGCGGTATTTTTGTACGCTCAGACAGCCACAGGGCCTTTATCGCCGGCTGCTGCGATGCTCGGCCCGGGACGATGGGGTATAAAACCTCTGCCGGCGGAAGGCCGCCCCTCCCTTACGACGGTTTCTGAACGATATCCAAGGTCAGTTTGGAGGTCACCGGGGCCTCCTCGCCCGCCGGCTCCGGGCTTTTTGTGGTCACGCGGGCCGCTGCGATCCCGCCGTCGGTGGTCAAGCGTGCGACGATGGCCTCGGCCCGGGCGACGGCCAGAGCGGGCAGGGCGGTTGCGGGGAGGGTCTCGGCGGCGGCTAATCGGGCGAAAAGCGCCTTGGAAACCAGCCCCGGGTCGCGGGCGGCTTCCTGCCCGGGGGCTTTCTGCGCCGGGGGCTGCAGCCCTGCAGTCAATTCCTTCAGGGCGGGACCGCCGAAGCGTTCCTTGAAGATCTTCTCCAGTCGGCCCTGGGTGGCGGGGTCGCTGAAGTCCACTGGACCGGGATCCTCCTCAGGGGGGTGCTCCTTGCCGCCCGCGAGGACGGCCAGGGCGCGCCGCAGCGCCAGGTTTTGCAGCGCCTCTCCGTCCTGCTGGGGGCTGAAGCGCCCCTGGACCACGAGCTTGAGCTGGGGGCGCTTTTGCATGGCCTGGGCCAGCTGGTGCAGCTTCTCCGCCTCGGGCGGCGGCACCTCGCTGCTGCCCGGTTCGAAGGCCACGGTGTCGAGATTCTCGGCCTCCCCGCCCAGCAGCGCACCCAGAGCGCGGAAGGGCGAGGTGACGATCTTGGTGATCAGGTTGACGAACGCCTTCCAGACCAGGTGCCCCACGCTGAACTCGGGGTTGTTCAGGTCGCCCTTGACCGGCAGGCCGATGTCGATCACCCCGTTGCGGTCCTCCAGGAGGGCGACGGCGAGGTCCAGCGGCAGGTTGACCGCCTCGGGGCTCTCCACCCGGTCGCCCAGCTTGAGGCGGTCGACCACGATCTGGTTTTCGCCCAGCAGCCGGCTGTTGTCGATCTTATACTGGAGGTCCAGGGAGAGCTTGCCGGAATCGATCCTGCGGCCGGCGAATTTGCCCGAGTAGGGCGTCAGGTTGGCCATCTCGAGGTTTTTGAAGCGCATCTCGACATCGGTGAACCCCCTGGGGTCGAACACGTTGATTTCGCCCCCGATGCGGGCGGTGCCGTAGTCGTCCACCTGGCCGCCGAGGTCGATCTGGGCGCGGGCGTCGCGGGCCGAGGAGGTCCCGATGACCACCCCGTCGAGCCGGTGGATTTTCGTGGTAAAGGGGATGAACAGGCTCAGGTCGGCAAAGGTCATGTTGCCGTCCTGGAACTGAAGCTTTTTGATCCGGACGGGGAAGGCTTCTTGGCCGCTTTTGGCGGGGCCGGCTGCCGGGGCGGCTTTCACCGGTGTTTTTAAAACTTTGACCAGGTTGATGGAGCGGTCTTTGGCGATGATCACTCTGCCCACGGGCTTTTTCAGCTTGAGATCGGCGATTTCCAGCAGGTTCGGCCGCAGCCGCAAAGTGAGCCGGGCGGTCTCGAGGTGCTGCCAGCCGAGGAAGGGCTCCTTGACCCCGGGCTCGGTGAGCACCAGCCGGGCCAGATCGAAGCCGCCGTCGTAGACCAGTTCCCCTTTTTCGGCGCCCTGGGCGTAGCGCAGCCGGCCTTTGGTTGAGAACGTGCCGGAATCCAGGTTGAGCCTGACAACCGGATCGAGGTAGGGTTGCAGGGGGGGCAGCGCCAGGTCCGCCACCCGGACCTC
>JAABRJ010000394.1 GCA_011390985.1 Desulfobacteraceae bacterium | reverse complement strand
TCAGGGTGGCAACCCCCGAGGGCAGGTAGAGCCCGGCGGCGAACCCCGTCAGTACCAGCCCCACCCGGATGGCGGCGAGGCTCTGGCACAAGGCGGTGCCCGCCAGGGCGAGGCCCATCAGGCCGGCTGAAAGGGCCACCGTGCGACGGTGATGAATCCGGGCCGAAACGAATCCGGAGCCGGCCAGGGCCACGAAGTAGCCGGCGGAGATCAGCAGGAAGAGCGAGCCGGCCGCACCGTGGCCGATGCCGAGGTCGGATTCGATGACCGGCATCAGGGGGGCGGGCAGGATCCGCGCGAGGAAGTTGAGATAGAAGAGGGCGGTCAGAAAGAGGACGACCCCCAGCCGGGTCCGCAGCCCGGCCCCTTGGGGCGGGCGGGCGGCGGCGGTCGGAAGCGGGCTGGGGGTGCTCATGGCGTGTGGGGGCGCTGTGGGGGTGTGCCGGTCGACAGCATCTGGCGCAGCCGGTCATAGGCCGGCGGCCGGAGATGGTGGGCGTCGTCCACCAGGCCGGCGCCCCCCTCGGCGGCCATCAGGCGCGCCACGGCATGGCCGGTGGCCAGCTTGCTTTGGGCCCAGGGCTGCAGAAAGGGGGTGAAGCGCGTCCGCAGGTGGCCGGCCAGCGCCAGCAGAAGGGTGACCCCGGTTCCCGGGCAGGCCTCGATCTCGATTTCATGGTGGCCGACCGTGCCCGTGGCCCAGCGATAGGCCACCGCATCGATCGCCATTTCCGCCAAGGGAAGAAGGGCCGGTGTTTGGACCTTGAAAACATTGCGGACCTGGCGGATGGTTTCGCGCTCCTGGATCGGGACGAGACCGTGGCGCGCGAGAACGGCGGCCGCGGGTTCGCGCCGTCCGGGGGCGGCCGCCGGCGGCAATGCGATCCCTTCGGCGGCAAGCGCTTCCAGTATCGCCGTCAGGCCCTTCGTCCCCCAGAACACCTCGAGCTCCATGCGCTGCGCCAGCTCCGGCCGCTCGCTTTGGGAAGGGCCCTTGAGGGCCAGCCGGCATCGGTCGTCCTGGTCGCGCAACCGCAGCCCCAGGCCCTTGCGATCCAGCGCCCCGTCGGGCGTGTCGAAATAGCGGTCCATGATCTGCTGCCGTTGGCCGGGCGCCAGGCGGTAGGGCCCGATTCGGGCCAGGTCCGCCACCGCCGCGGCCACCCGGTCGGGCGCCGGGGCGCAGACGATCAGTTTGACCTCGATTTCCAGGGGCGCCGTCCTGCCGGCTGAACGCGGTGGCATCATGTTTATCACCCATAATGGGATTGGCGGTATTTTTCAACCGCAATCACGCGCTTGAAATTCCCCGGGGAGCTGGTAAACTTTGAAAAATCGCCCCCCGCGGCATTGCGGCCGGGGCAAGGGGAGTCGAATGTACATCGATCTGCGTCAATTCCTGCATCAGCCGCTGACGGTGGGCGGCCGCCGGATTCGGGGCCGGCTGGCTTTGGCGCCCATGACCTACCTGGGGCACGTGGCCTTCCGCGAGCTTCTCTCGGGCTTCGGCGGCTACGGCCTGCTGTTCAGCGAGATGTGTAGCGCCAAACGGCTGCCCCGCGAAAATGCGGCCGCGTCGGCCTTTTTCCGCTGGCGGCCGCAGGAGCTGCCGCATCTGGTCTGCCAGATTTTCGGCGCCGACCCCGACGTCATGGCGGCGGCCGCGGTGCGCGTCGCGCAGGAGGGCTTTTTCGGCGTGGACATCAACCTCGGCTGCTCGGTTTCCGCCATCTGCCGCCAGAACTGCGGCGCCGCCCTGCTGCGGCAGCCGGCGCATGCCGCGGCCATCGTCGCCGCCGTGCGACGGGCCGTTTCGATCCCGCTTTTCGTCAAATTCCGCACCGGCTGGCAGGACGACCCCGCGGCGGCCGTGGACTTGGCCCGGCGCTTCGAAGACGCCGGGGCCGACGCCCTGACCTTTCACCCGCGGGTGGCTCCCGACCGCCGGGCGCGCCCGCCAAAATGGGACTACATCCGCCAGGTCAAAGCGGCTGTTACCATCCCGGTATTCGGCAACGGCAACGTCTTCGATGCCGAGGACTGCCGCCGCATGATCGCCACCACCGGCTGTGACGGCGTGGCGATCGGCCGCATGGCGATTGCCCGGCCCTGGATTTTTGCCCAGATCGCGGACGGCCTGCGGCCGGGGCCCGAGGTCTTTGCGCGGGTCGCGCTCGAGATGGTCCGGCTGCTGGAGCACCACTATGACCCGGTTCGCGCCCTGCGGCGCTTCAAGCGCTGGGCCCAGTATTTTTCGGCCAATTACCCCTTCGGCCACACGCTTTACACCCGCCTGATCAACGTCGACCGCCTGGCGGCGGCGGCCGGCTGTCTGCGGGAGTTTTTTGCCGGCGATCCCGCGCCCGCGGCCCGCCCCAACATGAACTTTATGCGCTGAGGATCAGACGGCCCGTTCAGGTGTCCAGCAGCCCCCGGCGGTAAAATTTGTCGATGTATTCCTTGACCATCCGGCGTGCGGAAAAGCGCGGGGCATTGCTCTTGATGGCCGCCTTCATGACCCTGACCCAGTCGTGGGGCACGCCGCTGTCGGTGACCCGGTAGAAGAGGGGAATCACCGTTTCGG
>JAABRJ010000393.1 GCA_011390985.1 Desulfobacteraceae bacterium | reverse complement strand
TTGGGCCGGCCGACGCGTCTGGCGATCAGCAGCGCGCCGATCAGGGCCACCAGCAGCAGCAGCGAGACGATTTCAATCGCCAGCCAGTGGTGTTTGAACAGGTAGTGGCCGAAGCGCGCCGGCGTGGCCACGGCCGGCTGCAGGGGCGTCGAGGCGGCCGGGTCGTCGAGGACCGTCAGGATGCCCACCGCCGCAAAGAGCGCCGCCATGCCCGCGGCCGGCAGCCACTGCCGCCGGGGGTGGAACTTTTCCGTCAACGCCTCCCCCCCCAGCATCATGATGATGAACAGAAAGAGCACCATGATGGCCCCGGCGTAGATGATCACCTCCAGGGCGGCCAGCAGCGGCGCCCCCAGCAGGTAGAACAGCAGGGCGCTGCCGAAAAAGGACATCACCAGGTAGACCGCGGCATGCACCAGGCTGCGCCGGGTGACGGCCAGCCCCGTGGCAGAGAGGATCAGGGCGGCCAGCAGATAAAAGAGAATGGTCTGAAAGGTCATGGCGTCGTCTTTGCCGGCCGGTGGGCCAGCGGCCGGTCGTTGGGGGCTAGGGCCGTCACGGCAGGTTGCTGCGGACCCTGACCGGCGGGGCCTCCCGTTCGTGCGCGCCCTTGCCGCCGGCCGCGGTCGTAACACCTGCCCAGCGGTAAAAGTTATAGGTCTTGTCCTTGCCGCAGCCGTCCACCAGCAGGTCCTCTTTTTCGAAGACCAGCTTGAGGATGTCCCGCTGGATGTTCTCGAAATCCGGTGTCAGCTGGATGGCTGCAGTCGGGCAGGCCTCCTCGCAGAGGCCGCAATATATGCAGCGCGCGAAGTTGATCCGGAACCAGGCCGCGTAGCGGCGGCCGTCCGGCATTTCGGCCGCCTGCATCGAAATGCAGCTTACCGGGCAGACCCCCGAGCACAGGTAGCAGGCCACGCAGCGCTCCCCGCCGTCGGGGTCGCGGGTCAGGACGATCCGGGCGCGGGCGCGCTCGGGCAGCGGCCGCTTGTACTCCGGGTATTCCTCGGTCACCGGCTTGCGGAAGAGGTGCCGGAAGGTGGTGGCAAACCCCTCCCCCAGGGCCTTCAGGGCTTCCAGGGCCGAGGTGCCGCCCGGTTCCTGGGGTGTCACGGCCGTGGGCCGTTCTTTGGATTTTGAATTGTCTTCCACCGTCTGCTCCCCTTGCACCCCTTAAAGCAACACGATCAACCCGGTCAGCAGAATGTTCACCAGGGCGGCGGGCACCAGCACCTTCCAGCCCAGCGCCATCAACTGGTCGTAGCGCAGGCGCGGCAGGGTGCCGCGGATCCAGATCATCACCACGCAGACCAGCATCATCTTCAGAAACAGCCAGATCGGTCCCGGCAGGAGGGGGCCGTGCCAGCCGCCCAGAAAAAAGACCGCCACCAGCGCCCCCAGCACCTGCATGTGGACGTATTCGCCGATAAAGAACAGACCGAAGCGCATCCCGCTGTATTCCATGTGAAAACCGGCGCCGAGTTCGTTTTCGGCCTCGGGCAGGTCAAAGGGGATGCGTTTGATCTCGGCCACCGCGCTGATAAAAAAAATGGCGAAGGCCAGCGGCTGGACCAGCATAAAGGGGTAGGCGGACTGGGCGTCGACGATCTCCACCAGACTGAACGAGCGCGCCAGGATCACCACCGGCACCAGCGACAGCCCCAGGGAGAGTTCGTAGCTGATCATCTGGGCCGCCCCACGGATGCCGCCCAGCAGGCTGAACTTGGAGTTGGAGGCCCACCCCCCCAGCGCCACCCCGTAAACCCCGAGGGAGGAGAGCGCGAAGATCACCAGCAGTCCCACGTTGAGGTCCGCGACCACCAGGGGCACCTGCCGACCCCAGAGGCTCAGCGGCGGGCCGAAGGGCACCACCGCGAACATCAAGAGCGCCGTCAGGGCGACGACCGCCGGGGCCAGCAGGAAGATGATGCGGTCGGCCTCGGCCGGCACGGTGTCCTCCTTGGTCAGCAGCTTGACGGCGTCGGCGATGGGCTGCAGCAGGCCGAATTTTCCAGCGCGGTTGGGCCCCCGGCGCACCTGCATGCGGGCCAGCAGCTTGCGCTCGGCCCAGACGAGGTAGGCGGCCACCACCAGGACCATGCCCAGCACGACCCCGATCTTGACCAGCAGCAGCATGAACCCGGCGATCCAGACGAACATGGCGGCGGTCAGCTCCTTTTGTCTCTCGGCGCGGCGGCGCGTTGGTCGTCCGCCCGTTGGATAAGGGCGGGGGCGATCCGGCTGCCGGATGGCCCCAACAGCTGCCAGTTGAGGTCGCGGTGGCGCGGCACCACCAGAACGCCGGGGGCCGTTTGCGCGCAAACCGCGAGGGTGGCTTCGAAACAACCGCCGGCGGCGTTGACCACCAGCCGGTCGCCGGCGGCCAGACCCAGGGCCCCGGCCGATTCCGGTGCGAGGCTGACCCGCGGCGGGCGTTCAAGCGCCTGCAGCGGCGGCGACAGGGCCGAAAGGGCCTCGGTGCCGAAGGTTTGCTGGGTCAACAGCAGCGCCAGACCGGCCGGTTGTCCGGCCGTCGAAGCCTCCGGTGACGACCTGAACCCGGCGGCCCCGTGAAGCGGCAGACGC
>JAABRJ010000392.1 GCA_011390985.1 Desulfobacteraceae bacterium | reverse complement strand
GTCTGCTGGCCGGAGGCGGGGTGTCCCTGATGGGGATGCTGACCGCCCGCAAGGCGCGCAGCGACACGCAGCAGTATCTGCTGCTGGCCAAAAACGCGCTGGTGACCTTCGCCTTGGTCAACGGGCGTTTGCCATGGGCCGACACCGACGGCGACGGCCAGGCCAACACCCATGCTGCCGTGGGGACCCTGCCCTACGGCGAGCTTCAGATCAGCCCCGCGGATGCCTACCAACGGGCCCTCAAGTATGCCCTCAACAGCAGCCTGGGGGCTGACCGGGCCGTCAGCTGCAGCGCCTTGCACAGCGGCCTGAGCGCCTCCCCGCTGGTGGTCGACGCCGACGGCGCGGCTCCGGCCTTTGCGGCGGCCGCGGTTTTAGTCAGCGCGGGGCCGATGGACGCGGATTCAAGCGGCAACGTGTTCGATGCGATCGCCGTCGGCGCCCACCGGGGCGACAACACCGACGGTGCCCCGAATTATCTGCGCCATCCGCCGGCTGACGGATTTGACGATCTGACAACCTACCTGGGCGGGACGGAACTCTTTGCTGCGGTCTGCGGTCAGGTGGCGCGCCTGACGGTCAGCAACCGGTCGGCCGCGGCGGTCTATGTGTACGACCTGACCCGCGCCACTGACGCCGGTATGCTGGCGGCCGGTGCGACAGCGGCGTTTGAGATGGTGCCGGGCAGCCGCGTGCGTTTGGGCAGTGCCGCAACGGGCACCGGATCGGTGGTGGGCTCTTCCCCGGCCAGCCCCCTGACGGTTGCCGACGACCAGCTGGTCATCGTCCCCTGATGGCCGTTTGCAGGACTTTTGGAGATGCTCTCAAGCTGGCAGCGTTGGAAACCGCGCGCTTCCTGTTCTCAATAGGATTTTCCGAACTCACCGATGACATCGTAGAGCGGCAGCAGGATCGAAAGCAGAATCAGCCCGAAAATCCCCCCTAAAGCCATAATCGAAATCGGCTCCACCGCGTTGACCAGCAGCTGCATCGTTCGTTTGACCTCGCCGTTATAGTAGTCGCCCAGTCGGTTGAAAGCCTCGTCCAGGGTGCCGGTGGATTCCCCGTTGCGAATTGCGCCCAGCAGCAGCGGCGGAAAACCGCCCGCGCGCTCGAAGGCCGCGGCCAGGGTCTGGCCGCCCTGCACTTCTTGGTAGGCCTGGGCCACGCGGCTTTCCACAAACCGGTTGCCCAGGGCGTTGCGGGTGAGGATCTCGAAAATATGATGGGTGTTCATGCCGGCATGGTACATGGTGGCGAAATTGTGGCTCAGGCGCGCCATGACGATGTTGGCGGCGATCGGGCCCGCCAGCGGGAGCTTGAGCAGCAGGCGGTCCAGGAAGACCGCACCCTTGGCGGTTTTACGAATCAGGAAAAAGCCGACGACCAGGATTACCAGCCCGGCTGTCAGCAGCGGCCACTGCTGGCCCAAAAAAGCGCTGCCATGCAACACCCAGCGGGTTTCCTGAGGCAGGCGGACCCCCATTTCGGCCAGCACTTTGGCCATCTGGGGCAGGACGTAGCCCACCCAGACCCCTAAAACGGCTGCGATCGCGGTCATCACAAACGCGGGGTAAACGGTTGCCCGCCGCAGCGTCGCACGGATATCCTCCTTCCATTCGCGGAAATCGGCAAGGTCTTTCAGAGCCTTGGGCAGCTCCCCGGTTTTTTCCCCCATGCCGATGATCGCCAGGTCCAGCTTGGGGAAGACCCGCCCAAAGCGGGCCGCGGCGGCATGCAGGCTCTGGCCGCCTGCAATGGCGAGACGCATTTCCCCGATGATTTTTTTGAGCTGCGGGGAGGGCAGCATGGCCGCGTTTTCATCCAGGGCCGAAAGCATCGGCAGCCCCAACTTCAGCGCCTGGGAAAGGCGGTGGTAGAATTCGATCAGCAGCCGCGGTTTGACCTTCCCAGGTGAAATGGCCAGGGCAATCCCGGTCTTTCGCGCCGCACGGCAGTCCACCAGGGTCAGGCCCTTGTCCAGCAGGATCTGCTCCACTTCCCCTTCGGTCAGCGCGGCGGCGTTTCCCCGGCAGAGGCGGCCGCTGGCGTCGATGGCCCGGTAGCGAAAACTAGGCATCGGCCACCACCCGGAAGACCTCCTCGAGGGTCGTGACCCCCTGGGTGGCCTTTTTCAGCGCCTGGCGATACATCAAGCTCGTTCCGGCCTTGACCGCCGCGTCTTCGATGGTGCTGTGCAGCGCGCCGCTGAAAATCAGTTCACCGATGGCCCGGTCTGTCCGCAGCACCTCATAGATCCCGATTCGTCCCCGGTAGCCCGACTTGTAGCAGCTCTCACAGCCCACCGCACGGGCCAGCGCGGGCGGCGGCGTGAGCCCCTGGCGCGAGAAAACCGCAGCCTCCTCAGGGGTTGGCGCCGCATGTTCGGCGCACTGCGGGCACACCCGCCGCATCAGGCGCTGGGCGACGACCATCGAGAGGGATGCAGTCAGGATGCTGGTGTTGACCCCCAGGTCCAGGAGGCGGTTGATGGCCGAGGCGGCATCATTGGTGTGCAGCGTGGAGAGCACCAGGTGGCCTGTCAGGGCCGCCTGCAGGGCCAGGTCCGCCGTTTCGCGGTCGCGGATCTC
>JAABRJ010000391.1 GCA_011390985.1 Desulfobacteraceae bacterium | reverse complement strand
CGCGGCGATCACCTACATCCTTTCGACGGGGGACCCGGTCGGGGCGGCGGGCATCAAGGTCAAGCTAACCGGCTTTTTTGGATTGCACGATCTGTACGCCCTGATTGCGATACCGGCCACTTCCGGCATGAAGAGCGCCGACCGCCGGCTGCTGGAGACCATGCTGGTGCCCATTGCACGCGCCTGGCTGAGCGACAAGGCCGCGGCCGTGCAGAAAATCTTCGAAGAAAACCTGACCGGCGCCCTCATCGGGCGCGCCGTGCAGATATTGGATGACAGCCGCGAAACCCTGGCCGCCGTCGACGATCACCTCCAGCAGTGCAGAAAGGCAGCGCCCCCCCAATGGCAACAAACCGGATAACCGCAACTCTCAAGACCAGCGGCGCGGTCGAAACCCATCGGCATGCCATCCAGCGGCTGCAAACCGCCCTGGCGGCCTGCCCGTTGTGGTCGCCGGGGGTGGCGCTGCACAAGCAGTGCGCCGAGGCCGCCCACATGATCGACAAACTGGTGGAGCGCTTCGACCGCAAACTGGTGGTGACGCTGATCGGCCCGACCGGATCGGGCAAGTCGACCCTGCTCAACGCCCTGGCCGGCGTCGACAACCTGTCGGCCACCGGCCACCAGCGGCCCACCACGCGCCGGGCGGTGGTCTTTTGCGGCGAGAAGGGGGATGCCGACCAACTGGTCGCGCACCTGGGGGCCGAAGCCGTCAGCATCGTCACCAGCCAGGCGGCCCAGGCCCTGGCGCAGTCCATCCTGATCGACACGCCGGATATGGACAGCACCGAGCAGCAGGACCACATCCCCATCATCCACAAAGCCCTGGCGCTCTCGGATATCCTAGTCTGCGTTTTCAATGCCGAAAACCCGAAGCGCCGCGACCACGTGGATTTTCTGGCGCCTTATGTCCGCAGGTTTCAGGGGGAGGCCGTGATCTGCGTCATCAACCGCTGCGATCGGCTGGATGCCGCGGAACTCAAAGACGTGATCGTGCCGGAATTCAGCGGATTCATCCGGAGCGCCTGGCAGCGCCCCGTGGAAAAAATCTTCTGCATTTCCGCGCGCCGCCACCTCCAGGAACCCGACTGGGACCCCGGGGCCCCCCCGCGGCATGATTTCGACCAATACCCCGAACTGCACGAGATGATTTTCGGCACCTTCAACCGCCCCGGCTTTATTGTGGATCAGCGCCTGCAAAATGCGGTGGCGCTGCGGGATTACATCGAAGCCGAGGTTCGGACGAAAATCCAAAGGGACCGCCCGGCATTGACCGAAGCCCTCACACAAATGACAGCCGCCGAAAAGGACGGCGTCGGGTCCGCCCTGGCAAGTCTTTACCGCGAAACTCCCGGGCAGCTGCTGGGCGTCAATGTCCGCCTCTACCAGCTGCTCGCCCAGCGCTGGACCGGGCCGGTGGGCTGGCTGATCGCACTCTGGGCCCGGGTTCTGGTTTTCGGCAGCGGCATGGCCGCCATGCTGCGCTTCGGCAACCCCCTGCGCCAACTGTGGGGGGCGGTTTCCGTCGTCAGCCGCTACCGAAAGGCCAAATCCGCCGTTGCCGACAGCGAAGAGGGCAAGGGTCTGAACCAGGCCTTGCGCAGCTACCGTCTGAGCCTGCTGAAGCGCTGGCCGGAGATCGCCGAACTCCTGGTGCGCGGCCGGTTTGCACCCGAGGTGCGCGACGTCGCGACAGTTCTGCCCGCGTCCGGGGAGCTAGCCGCCGAATTGGGCGCCCTCTGGAACGGCGCTCTCGAACGGTCCCTGGAAAAAGCCGCCGCCAAACTCAGCGGCTTTTTGCTCCAGGTCCTGTTCAACCTCCCGATTGTCGCCCTCCTCGGCCATGTGGGCTGGATCACGGCCAGAAACTATTTTTCCGGCAATTACCTGCCGGGCGATTTTTTCCTGCATGCCTTCATCACGGTCCTGATCGCGCTGCTGTTGGCGTTTTTCGTTTTTCAGGTCATCGCCCGCGCCGTGGGGGGCCCCGCGCATCTGGCCCAGGGGGCCTTTCAGGGACTCCAGCAACAGGCGGCGAACTTCATGCCGCTGGGCGACACCGCCCTGGCCCGCCAGGTCCAGGCCGTCTTGACTCTCAGCGGCGAGAGCGCCGCAGCCGACGAAGACCAACGCCTGGAGGATGGCCCCCAACCCCGTTGAGCAGGGACGATGCGAAACCAAAATCACCGGCCGCGAACCTTTGCCAGCGCCTCCGCGTCGCGCTCCTGAAACAGGCGCAGCATGTCAAACGCATGGCCTTCTTCAATCATGCGCTGCATGGCGGCCGCCCCCAGCACACCTTTTACCAGAACTTCGCAGGCCTCTCGCATTTCAGCCGCCGACACCGCGCCGGTCCAGCAAAACCTCCTCCCCACTCTTTTACCACCGCAACGGCCTTGCCGCAGGGTTTTGCCATGGAAAAGTTTGCAATTGCTCAGCGCATGTGCCTAAACGATGGAAAAATGGCAACCATCGCCAGGATCGCCTGGCCAACCCAGGGGGGCATGCATGACCGACAAATCCCATCTCACCGTTTTGTGGACCACCGACAACCCCGTCACCGCCGATAAAATGGTGTTGATGTACACCGTCA
>JAABRJ010000390.1 GCA_011390985.1 Desulfobacteraceae bacterium | reverse complement strand
CCCAAACGACGCTTCAGCCCGATCGCACTCGAAGATTTGCACACATACTCCCTCAAGGACCGCCCCAGCAAGGTCAGCACGGCCGATTTCGCCGCCAGCTGGCAGGCCGGAGGGGCCTTCAGGGCTTTTCTCGCAAGCCTGCCGCGGGTGCTGGCGGCCGAGGACCTGCGACTGGTGGCGGCCGCAGTGGCGGAGGCCTGCCGCGGGGGGCGGACCGTCCTGGCGGGTATGGGCGCCCACGTGATCAAGGTCGGGCTCAACCCGGTCGTCGTGGACCTCATGACCCGGGGGATCCTGAGTGGGGTCGCCCTCAACGGCGCCGGCATCATCCACGACTATGAACTCGCCCTGGTGGGGCGGACCTCTGAAGATGTGGCCGCCGGACTCGGTGCCGGCGCCTTTGGGATGGCGCGGGAAACCTGCGAGTTTCTCGGGGAGGCCATCCGCCGCGCCGAGCGCGAGGACATCGGATTGGGTGACGCGGTCGGACGCCAGATCCTGGACGCTCGACTGCCGTTTGCGGACACCAGCATCCTGGCGGCCGGGGCGCGGCTGGAGATTCCGGTGACCGTTCACGTGGCCATCGGAACCGACATCCTTCACATGCACCCGCAGTTTGACCCCCGGGCCGCGGGCGCGGCCAGCCATCGAGATTTTCGGACCTTTGCGGCCATGGTGGCGAGCCTGCAGGGCGGGGTGTATCTCAACATCGGATCGGCCGTGATTCTGCCGGAGATTTTTCTCAAGGCCCTCAGCCTGGTGCGCAACCGCGGTTTCCAGGTCTCCGACCTGACCACCGTGAACCTGGATTTCATCCGTCAGTATCGTCCCCTGACCAACGTCGTCAACCGCCCGACCCTCGCGGGCGGCCGGGGAATCAACCTCGTGGGACACCACGAGATTATGCTGCCGCTGATCGCCGCCGCTATTTTGGAGCAACTGGCCGGCACCGATTGATTTAACTTCCATTAAAGCTTATACTTATCTTTTTTAAAAACCGCGGGATAGAGGTCGCCGCTGGGCCTCTTGCCCGTGTAAATGTCTGTTTCTGCTCAGCCCGACAGCCCGGGCGCCAAAAGGTTCTATTTTTGAAGGAGACCAGCCAATGCCGATTTACGAGTACCACTGTCAAAAGTGCGGCCATGACTTCGAATACCTGGTGATGGGCGGTGACCAGCCCGAGTGCCAAGCCTGTCACAGCAAGGAGGTCTGCCGTTTGATGTCCACCTGCGGATTTGTTTCCAAGGGCAGCGGCGGGCAGACGCTCAAAACCACCGCCGCGACCTCCTCCTGCAGCGGCTGCAGCGCCAGCAGCTGCGCCGGGTGCGGTCACTGATGACGCGCGCGATCGTCATCGGAACCCGCGGCAGCCAGCTGGCCTTATGGCAGGCCAACTGGGTGCGCTGCGCCCTCACCGAACGGTTCCCCGATGTGAGGGTCGAACTGCTGGTCATCAAGACCACGGGGGATAAAATCCTCGATGTGGCCCTGGCCAAGGTCGGGGGCAAGGGGCTTTTCGTCAAGGAGATCGAAGAGGCGCTGCTCTCCGGCCGGATCGACGTGGCCGTCCACAGCATGAAGGACATGCCGGCCGATATCCCCGAGGGGCTTTGGATCGGCGCCGTGCCCGAGCGCGAAAACCCCTTGGACGTCCTGATCACGCGCACCGGGCAGCCGCTTGCGGCGCTGCCCGAAGGCGCCCGGGTGGGCACCAGCAGCCTGCGCCGCGGGGCCCAGCTGCGCAGCCGGCGATCCGACCTGCGCATCTGCACCCTGCGGGGCAATCTCGACACCCGCTTGCGCAAGCTGGCGGCCGATAATTTGGATGCCATCGTCCTGGCCGCGGCCGGGGTGCACCGTCTGGGGCTGGCCGAGCGGGTGAGCGAATACCTCCCCATGGAGGTGATGCTGCCGGCCGTGGGGCAGGGGGCGCTGTGCATCGAAGTGCGGCGGGAGGACCCCCGCGTCGCCCAACTGGCGGCCGCCCTGGACGATCCGGCGACCCGCACGGTGGTCACCGGTGAGCGTGCGTTTCTGAAGCGCCTGGAAGGCGGCTGCCAGGTGCCCATTGCGGCCCACGGCACCCTCGCGGGAGCGGTTTTTTCGCTCACCGGTCTGGTGGCCGAAGTCGACGGCCGGACCCTCATCCGTCAGACCCACAGTGGCTCGGCCGCCTCTCCGGAAACCGTCGGGATCCAACTGGCAGAGCGCCTGCTGGCGCTCGGGGCCAAAGAGATCCTGGATAAACTGAAACGGGAAGGCCATAACGCATGAAGGCTAAAGTATACCTGATCGGCGCCGGACCCGGCGACCCGGGGCTGATAACGGTCAAAGGGCGCGCGTGCATCGCCGCGGCCGACGTCGTCGTTTACGACTACCTGGCCTCTCCTGCGCTGCTGCAGTGCGCGCGCCCGGACGCCGAGCTGGTCTACGTGGGCAAAAAGGGCGGAGACCACACCCTGCCCCAGGAGGAGATCAACGCCCTGCTGGTGGCCAAGGCTGCCGGGGGCGCCGTGGTGGCGCGCCTCAAGGGGGGGGACCCCTACATTTTCGGGCGCGGCGCCGAGGAGGCCGAAGTGCTGGTCGCGGCCGGGATCGCTTACGAGGTGGTT
>JAABRJ010000389.1 GCA_011390985.1 Desulfobacteraceae bacterium | reverse complement strand
CGCTTTCATCGAGGGCCGTACAGGTGAACCGCGGGCGAAATACGTTCACGCCACCGATCGCGGACTCTACAACAAGCCCACCACGCTCAACAACGTGGAAACCTGGGCCAATGTTCCGCTGATCATCAACAACGGCTCCGCCTGGTATTCCAACATCGGCACCGAAAAGAGCAAGGGCACCAAGATCTTCTCCTTGGTAGGAAAAATAAACAACACCGGTTTGGTGGAGGTTCCCATGGGCATCACCCTGCGGGAGATCATCTACGAGATCGGCGGCGGCATTCCCAAGGGGCGGAAGTTCAAAGCGGTTCAGACCGGCGGACCCTCCGGCGGTTGCATCCCCGAGGAGCACCTGGATATACCGGTGGACTTCGACGCCTTGACCGACCTCGGCTCCATGATGGGCTCCGGCGGCATGATCGTCATGGACGAACGCAACTGCATGGTGGACGTCGCCAAATACTTCCTTTCCTTTCTTGAAGGCGAGTCCTGTGGAAAGTGCACCCCGTGCCGGGAAGGGGTTCTGCAGATGCGCAAGATTCTGGACCGGATTTGTGAAGGCAAAGGTGTCATGGAAGACCTCGACACACTGGAATGGATGGGGCAGGCCATTGCCGACGGGTCTCTCTGCGCCCTGGGTGGCTCGGCCCCCAACCCGGTGCTGACAACCCTCCGCTACTTTAGAGACGAGTACGAAGCACACATAAATGACAAGCGCTGCCCC
>JAABRJ010000388.1 GCA_011390985.1 Desulfobacteraceae bacterium | reverse complement strand
TGTCTGCGCCCGGATCTGCCCGACCCAGGCCGCCACAGGCGAGAAGAAAGAACTTCACACCATCAACCAGGAAACCTGCATCAAGTGCGGAGCCTGCTATGAATCCTGCAAATTTGATGCGGTAAAAGTCTCATAACGCATCCGGAATGCGATGATCGCATTTTGTTTTTCGATTGCCAGCAAGGGAGTTACGAAATGTCGGAAATGGTAACACTCAAAATCAACGGCCGGCAGGTACAGGCACCGGCCGGCAGCACCGTTATCGAAGCGGCCCGGGGTGCCAATATTCAGATTCCCAACCTCTGCAGCAATCCGGAACTCGAACCCTACGGCGCCTGCCGCATGTGCATGGTGGAGATCATCCACGGCAAGCGCACCCGCCTGGTGGCTTCCTGCATTTACGAGGTCAGCGAGGGCCTGGAAGTCAAAACCGACACCCAGCGGGTCAACAACGTCCGGCGGCTGGTGATCGAGCTGATGCTGTCCCGCAATCCCAAACATCCGCGATTGCTGGAGCTGGCTGCCCAACACGGGGTTGAGGGCACGCGCTTTGAAATTGATGTCCGGGGGTGCATTCTCTGCGGGCAGTGCGTGCGCACCTGCCGCGAGGTCGTCGGTGTGTCGGCCATCGGGTTCGAAAGTCGGGGCACTCTCCGTCGGGTAGCCACACCCTTTAACGAATCACCGGCGGAATGCATCGCCTGCGGTTCGTGCGCTTACATCTGCCCGGTGGATGTGATTCCGCTCAAAGAAAAGGACGGCGTGCGGACCATCTGGAAGACCGATTTCCCGATGCTCCAATGCCGGTCATGCGGCCGCACGATCGCACCCAAGCGCCAGCTCGAGCATTTTGCTAAAATCACCGGTCAGTCCCTTGACGATTTGACGAAAAGCTGTGTACATTGCCGATAATTACTCCGTCGGTCGGGCAACATGGCGACCGCATACACACCTTTTATTGAAAGTTCAAAACAACGCCCTTCAAGCCGATTGCAGCTCGCCGCCCGGGACACGACAGCGGGACGGGGTTTGGACAGGCACCCACGAAACCACTGTTTCGCCTCTTGGCCCCGTTCCACAAACGTCACGGCTGAGGGATGCGCCGCACCACCGGGATGCCGATCGTGAAACCCCGCAGTGACGCCCCGCGCTGCAGTGATCAGTGCCAAGCGCCGCTGGCATCCTGCTTGAATGGCCTGCAACGGAAAGGACTCCTCACTATGAGTGCCAAGACGGAAGATCGTATTGAAGCCTTGGAAGTTGCTCTGACCAATGAAAAAAGGGAAGGCGAGTTCTATCGCAAACACGCGCAGCGGACAAAGGACCCGCTGGGGCGCAAAATGTTCCAGACCCTGGCCGCCGACGAAGCCGAACACTATCATCGGATCCAGGAACTTCACAAGAAACTCAGCAGCGAGGGCAAGTGGCCGACAACCCTGCCCCTAAAAGTCAAGGACACTGTAATCAAAGATGTCCTCAGGTCGGTGGTCGAGGGGGTCGACACCACCACCGAGGCAGACACCGACGACCTGGAAGCGGTCAAAATCGCTATCGAATTCGAGAGCAAGGGTGAAGCCTTCTACAAGAAACTTTCTCAAAGCGCTGAAGACCCGCAGGAAAAAGCCTTTTTTGGAATGCTCGAAAGAATCGAGCGTGAACACCGGCTGTCGCTGGAAGAAACCTATACCTACTTCAAAGATCCCGAGGGGTGGTTTCAAAAAATGGAGAAACCCCATCTGGACGGCGCCTGACCGTATTTCTTTGAGTTGCGGCCGGATCGAACACCCGCAAAAAATCTTCCGGGGTGTGTCGGAAATCAGGGGGGC
>JAABRJ010000387.1 GCA_011390985.1 Desulfobacteraceae bacterium | reverse complement strand
TGACCGCCGGTGACATCCTGTCGGCCCTTCAAGCGTTCTTGAAATCAGTGCTCGCGCAGGAGACGATCAGCGCCCTGCTGGTCCCGCAACACCTGCCCATGAAAGACCGGGTGATGCCGACCCTGGTGTCGGATCCCGCAAAACTTGCCGCAGCCGACCCGCTGGCACCGGCCTTTCCCCTGAACGCCGGGCGCCTGGCGGCACGCCTGACCCGCCGCACCGCCGGCGGCCGGATCGCGGCGGTCCTGCGACCGTGCGAAATCCGCGCCCTGGTCGAACTGGTCAAGCTCAAACAGGCCAGCACCGAAGACCTGCTTCTGATCGGGATCGACTGTCTCGGCGCCTTCACCAACCGCGACTACACCCGCTACACGGCAAAAACCGGGGCAGAGGCCACGACCGCATTTTACCGCCGCATCCTCTCCGAAGGCCAAAGGCCCCCGGATGACTTCGATCTGGCACCGGCCTGCCGGGTCTGCGAACACCCCGTCCCCGAAGGGGCCGATATCCTGATCGGGCTTTACGGCGCCGCCCCCGGGGGGCCGCTGTGGGCCGAAGCCCGAACCCCGATAGGAAAAGCGTTCCTCGAACAGCTCGGGGCGGAGGCCGCAGAGGCTCCCGCCGGGCGTTCAGGGGCCGTTGCCGAACTCATCGCGGCGCGCAGCGCGCGCCGGGACGAAATGTTCGCCGCCACCCGCCAGCAGACCGACAGCCTGGAAAAACTCAGCGCCTACCTGGCCGCCTGTGTCAACTGCTACAACTGCCGGGTCGCCTGCCCGGTGTGCTACTGCCGGGAGTGCGTTTTCGTCACCGACGTGTTCGACCACGAACCGTTTCAGTACCTGAAGTGGGCCCATCGCAAGGGGGCCGTCAAGATGCCCACCGACACGATTTTCTTTCACCTGACGCGGCTGGCCCACATCAGCACGTCCTGCGTGGGCTGCGGCCAGTGCTCCAACGCCTGCCCCAACGACATCGCGGTCATGGAACTCTTTCGCAGCGTATCCCACCGAACCCAAGCGGCGTTTAAATACGAAGCCGGCCGCAGCCTGGACGAACCGCCCCCGCTGGCGGTGTTCAAAGAGGATGAATTTGGGGAGGTAACCGGCCTGTAACCACCCGGCCCTGCCCGCCGCAGCGGCGGCAATAGCCGCGGACACCCATCAACAGAGGCCAGCCATGAAACGAAAAATCGGCAGCGCAATGGTCGTCGGCGCCGGGATCGCCGGCATCCGGGCGGCCCTGGACTTGGCCGAAAGCGGCTACGGGGTCACCCTGATCGACCGCGCAGCGCATATCGGCGGGATTCTGAGTCAACTGGACTACCAGTTCCCCAGCAATGGCTGCGGCATGTGCAAGATGCTGCCGCTGGTGGCGCGCGATGCCGGCTCCCAGTATTGCCTGCGCAAGGGGCTTTTCCACGAAAACATCGACATCCTGCTTTCCACCGAAATCGCCGCCATATCGGGCGAGGCCGGCCACTTCGAGGTCACCCTGCGCCAGTCGCCCAACCCGGTGGACCCGGACCGCTGTAACGGCTGCGGGGCCTGCACGGCGGCCTGCCCGGTGTCGGTGCCGGATGAATTCAACGCCGGGCTGACCTTGCGCAAGGCCATCTACCTGCCCGTGCCGCATGCCATTCCCAACCCTTTCAGGATCGACCCGGCCGCCTGCACCCGCTGCGGGGCATGTGTCGCGGCCTGCCCCAGCGGCGCCATCCAGCTGGCGGATAGCGGCCGGGAAGGCTTCCACGTGCTGGTGGTCGATGACGAGCTGATCGTGCGGGATTCCATCCACGCCTGGCTCACGGACGAAGGCTACACGGTGGAGATGGCCGCCGGCGGCCGGCAAGCCCTGAAGCGACTGACCGAGCAGCCGTTTCAGCTGATGCTGCTGGATATCAAAATGCCCGGCATGGATGGGATCGAAGTACTCCAAAAAGCCCGCGAAATGCAACCGGACCTGTGCGTGGTGATGATGACCGCCTACGCCACGGTCGAAACCGCCATCGAAGCGATGAAGGCCGGCGCACGCGAATACCTGCTCAAACCCTTTGAGCCCGACACGCTGAGCGCTCAGGTGGCCCGCATCTACCATGAGACCGAGCTGGCCGAAGCCCGGCGGGTTGAAACCGGCGCTTTGATTCTCTGCGGGGGGACCGATTATTACAACCCGGCCGAGGGCAAAAACCCGTTTGCCTACCGGCAAAGCCCGCATGTGCTGACCAGCTTGGAATTCGAACGGATCTTGAGCGGCACCGGCCCCAGCGGCGGACGGCTGGTGCGCCCGGCGGACGGCAAAGCGGTCGGCAAGGTGGCCTGGATCCAGTGCGTGGGGTCCCGCGATCTTCAGAGCGGAGCGGACTTCTGTTCCACCGTCTGCTGCATGTATGCCATCAAGGAGGCCCTCCTGGCCCGGGAAAAAACCGCTGCGGGCCTTGAAACGACGATCTTCTACATGGACCTGCGCACCCCTGGAAAGTCTTTTCAGCGCTACCGCGACCGGGCAGAGAAGGAAGGCGGCGTAAAGTTCGAACGGGGTCGGATCCACTCCGTGGTCCCCGACCCGGCCACCGGCGACCCCGTGCTGGCGTATGTCCCCCACGACGGCGGCCGCCGCGAGGAATGTTTTGA
>JAABRJ010000386.1 GCA_011390985.1 Desulfobacteraceae bacterium | reverse complement strand
GCCGGACATCTCAGACCTCCTGGTGCAGGAAAAGGTTGCGTTGCGCGCAGCGCCCGACGGACTGGCACCGGCCGTAGCCGCTGCCCGCGCGCTCGACGTTGACGATGGTGCCGATGAGGTCCGCCACCATGGCCAGCCCGTCATCGAGCAACCGCCGGTTGTGGGCCGCGAGGGTGCGGATGAGGTCTTTCAAGTTCAGCACTTGCACCACCAACGGCCGCAGCGCGCGGCCGCAGTCCACCGGCAGCACCGCCAGGAGTTGCGCCAGCGTAAACGTCGCGGCGTCCAGCGCGTGGGGAATCCCGGCCGTCGCCACGGCCGCGAGAAGCGCCGCCCGCCGACCGCGCAGATCACCCGCCAGCGCCTGTTTGCGCGCGCTCAGGGCCCACAGGGCAGCCACGTCGGAGGTGACGATGCACGCCTTCTCCTGCTCGAAAACGGCCGCCAGTTCACGGTAGAGGGCTAATTTTTCCTGAAAGACGCCCAGGAGTTTTTCTTTCAGCTGGTCCATAAGGCTGCTCCCGCCCGAAGGCACTTCTCATCACTGTTTATCGGCTGGGCGCGGATTTTCTGCACCTTGGGTGGTGGTGGGGACCGCCCCGGCGCGCTCGGCCATCTGGCGGTAGAGGCGCTCACCGATGCCCAGCCCCTTGGCGCGGGTCACCCGGGTGGCGATTTCCTGGTAATACAGGGACTCGTAAATCTCCCGGCCGGTGCCGCCGTCCAGCAACCCGTCATGCCGCAGGGTGCTGCGCATGACCTCCAGCATGCGGTTCACCAGGATGGCCTCGAAATCGGCGCAAGCCGTCCGCAGCTTCGGGTCGTCGGTTGCCTGCGACGCGGCGGCGCGTTTGACCTGCGCGGCCAGCTGGTCCGTCATCAGGCTGTGGGCGACGCTCTTGAGATCGATGGGGGTGCTCATATGATTTCCAGCTCCGCCTGCAGCGCTCCGGCCGCCTTGATGCTCTGAAAGATGCTGATCAGGTCGCGCGGGGTCACCCCGATGGCATTCAGGGCCCGCACCAGGTCGCCGATGGTGGAACCCCCGGGCACGACCATCAGCTCGTTGTTCTGCTCCTTGATCTGGATCTCCGTACGCGGGGTCACCACCGTCTCCCCCCGCGCCAGCGGCTCGGGTTGGGAGACGTCAAAGGCTTCCTGGATGGAAATGCTCAGGTTGCCGTGAGCGACCGCCACGGTGGAGATCCGCACATTTTCGCCCATCACCACCGTCCCGGTCTTTTCGTTGACCACGATGCGGGCCACGCTGTCGGGGGTCACCGTGAGGCTTTCGATGCGCGCCAGAAACCCGGGGATATTGTCGTGAAAGCTGCCGGGCACCTTGACCTCCAGGGTCCCGGAATCCAGCGCGCTGGCCAAGGCGCCGCCCATGGCCTGGTTGATGGCATCCGAAACCCGCACCGCGGTGGTGAAATCCGGCTGCAACAGGGTCAGCGTCAGCTCCTGGCGCCCGTCCAGGGCAAAGGCAATTTCCTTCTCGACCGTGGCGCCCCCCGGGATTTTGGCGGCCAACAGATGGTTCTGGGTGACAGCGCTGCCGGTGGTGCCCTCGGCGCCGAAGCCTCCCACCGAAACCGGCCCCTGGGCCAGGGCGTAGACCTGCCGGTCGACCCCGTTCAAGGGGGTCAAGAGCAGCGTTCCGCCCACCAGGCTCTTGGCATCGCCGATGGAGGACACGAGCACATCGATTTTATTGCCGATGCGTGAAAACGGCGGCAGATTGGCCGTGACGATCACGGCGGCCACGTTTTTGACCTTGACGTCGTTTTGGTCCACGTGGACGTTCATGCGCTCCAGCATGTTGACCAGCGACTGGATCGTGAACTCGGTCTTGTTGTTGTCGCCGGTGCCGTTCAGCCCCACCACCAGGCCGTAGCCCACCAGCTGGTTGGGGCGCACGCCCTTGACCGCGGCGATATCTTTGATGCGCGCGGCTTCGGTCGGCGTCAAAGCGGCCAGCAAGATCAGCAGCAGCAAGATCACGACCGACAGCAGCGGTCTCATCCGCTCGGTTTCAGACAGGTATCGGCGATCTAAGGGGTCCGGCTTCATTTCAGGCTTTCTTGCTGTTAAAAGGGCCAGATGTGGTCGAGCAGCCGGGTGCCCCAGCCCGGCTTCTGTTTGTCCGCCAGCACGCCCCGCCCGAAATACTCGATGCGGGCATCGGCCAGGTAGACGGATTTGACCCGGTTGTCGCTGCCCACGTCCTCGGGCCGTGCCACGCCCGAAACGACGATATACTGGACCTCGTTGTTGACCTTCATTTCCCTCCGTCCGAAGAGCACCAGGTTGCCGTTGGGCAGCACCTCGATGACCTGCGCCCCGATCGAGGCCGTGATCCGGCCGCTGCGGTCGCTGCTCCCGTTACCTTCGAATTCGCTCTCCATCCGGGCTTTGAAGAGTTGGCCGGTGATGTTTCCCTGGAGGTCGCGACCCAAATAGTTGTTTTTGGCGTAGAGACTTTCCATAAGGCCGAGGGCACTTTCGATGCCGGCATCGATGCTCGAGGAGCGATCGGCCTTGGTGTTGGCATCGATCTCCGAGGAGGTGTTTTCGATGATGTCGATCGTGACGGTGTCGCCGATGGTGCAGGCCTTTACGTCGGCGAACAAAAGTTCCCC